>JABSRG010000083.1 GCA_013215165.1 Opitutales bacterium
AAGATCATTTCATGCTTCCAACACCCACATGCCAAATACGCCGCATGAAGTCACCTTTTGCATTAGCGGAGTAATAAGGATTTACTAGGCCTTACTGATTACCTCGAATCGAAGACGCTGAATACGCAGGAGTAAGTAACAGCGATTGTTCCCGGCGCGAGGTGCGTTTTCGGAGAAGGGGATGAGAGATTCGATTCTAGGTCAAAAAAGACTTCCATCGGTGCATACGACCTTTAGCATTAGAATACTAATGAGCAGCATGTTTGCATTTAAGTCACTTTTACTAGAGCTCGACAGTCTGAAAGGTGTTTACCGGAAATCGTTTATCTCTGCTGAGAAAAGAAAAGAGAACTCTGCTGAACATAGCTGGCATCTTGCGGTAGCAGTGATTGCAATGAAGCATTTCCTGCCTGATGATGTGAATGTAGAAAGGATGATTCAGCTCTCACTTCTTCATGACGTATGCGAAATTGGAGCCGGTGATGTATGCTCTTACCATTCAGATAAGTCACAACAACGTGAAGATGAGAAAGCCTACATCATAAACTTAAAGGGCAGACATCCTCAATTCGGGGAGGAACTAATGGCTGCCTGGTCTGAATATGAAAGTCAGGAAACGCAAGAGTCTCGTTGGCTAATGCTATTCGATAAGCTGGTTCCATTTTTATTGAATATCGCCACTGAATGCCGGACATGGAGAGAGCAGAATATTGATTCCGAAATGGTTAAGAGCCATAATAAGTTCATTCAAGACCTATCGCCTGAGATCCACTCCTGGATGATGGGGGAATTGGATATCGCTGTAAAAAATGGGTGGATAAATGAGCCTAACAAACAAATTCAGGCGGACGCCCTCGGCGCCTCTGATCATTAACGTCAGATAGAATGAATTACCCGGAGAATATTGTATACGATTTTGACCATAAGGCTCTGAGCGCCTACCTCAAAACGTCTTGGTTCTTTAAGTGGTTTGGTATACTAGGTATCTTCGGGGCTACGTTCGCTCTTATGCCATTTGCCGAATGGCTTGAAGGGGAAGTTCTACTCGGAAAAGCAATATTTATTTCTATGTGGATTCTAATAGGAACGGTTGGTGTCTCAACAGCCTGCTATCTGCTCTTTAGTCATTTCCGGGCGTCAGCAACTGCGAAAACAATTTTCCTGAGGGTTGAAGGGAGTTTTTTGGTTACTGGTGCAAGAACGGGGGTTTTTGCGGAAACCCGTCGAGTTCATTTTAGATCTGCTACAGATTACTCTGTTGAAGAGACATGGCTCATGAAGCGTTTTGGGATTAAGCAACTTGGGATCAATACCTCAGGATCAGGCCCTAAGGCTAGGATTCTGATACCTGGTATTCTCGAGTGTGAGCGTGTTTCTTCTGAATTGGCTGAGATCGACAGTCAGCGAGAATAGATGGATTGCGAAGCTGGGCTCCGAAAATCCTGAGAAGATACCCAGTAGCGTGCAGAGCGATGGGCGGATTTTGAGTGAAGGGGGGGAGATCTTTAGTTCCAGATCAAAATTGGCCTTTCATGAGGTCATCTTTCCTTTAGCGTTGTGTGAAACCTCTTTATGAAAACAAAGCCGCTAATAGCTCTCTTCACTTCTCTCATTGTTGCTATCCTATATTCTGGGTGTGCATCTGTCACTCGAGGCACGATGGACGTCCTTGAGGTTCGGTCTGAGCCACCTGGTGCTCTTGTCGAAGTCACTCGGAAAGGAGCGGCATTCGATAAAAAAGAAATTGAGCAGAATCGGCTCTCAAAGGATGGGTCAAGGGCATTTGGGCCTTTGGTGGCAACCACCCCGGCCGCATTTAATTTGAAGCGAGAAGGTAACTACGAAGTTATAATTAGTAAGGAGGGGTACGAAACGCTCTATGTTGATGTAACGCACGAGACCGCTGGAGCTGGAGGGGCTGGGATGGCCGGGAATATAATACTAGGAGGAGTCATCGGGGCGGCAATAGATGCCAACTCTGGTGCAACACAAGATCTCACTCCAAATCCTGTTATTGTTGATCTCCAGAGTTTAAATGGGGCTCCTTCGGCGAAAACTGCGAAAGAGGAAGGTTTAGATGAAGAGACTGCCAATCGGTTAGAATTACTTAAGATGATCTATGAAACAGGGAAGATCACTGAAGAGCAATATCTGGCTAAGCGAGCACAGATGTTACAGGGCGAATAGACAGGACAGGTGACACCCAGAATACGCCGCGTGGTGACGGTTAGGGGCATGGGAGAATCTGTCAGATCAAATCGTGACTATCTCGCATTAATAAGGATCTGGCCATTGTGCACCTGCCTCCAACGTAATGCGGATGAACTTGTTTGGACGTGGGCCAGATAAAACTAGTAGGGAATGGATCGAAAAGTGGCCTGCCTCGTCCCAATCAAAGACCTCCTCTCGGAGGAGCATTCTTTGAGAATCCTGATCACAGCCATTACTTCGATGAAGAGAAAAAAGTCCCCAAAAAATCTGTGCCCATCTGTGAAATCCGTGATTGAAAGAATGTTCACCTCGCGCCCGCTTCGCTCGAGCCGCAGATCTTTTCAATAACCACGAGGCTACATTAGGTCTTCCCAGTAAATCCCTTTGCGCGGACTGTTTTCTTCTACTTCCCACTCTGGGCGCACGGTTACTGAGATTTCGATCTCTTGCTCTCCCCCACCGCTCACTGCTCCTTTGATGGGGGCTACATCCTGATAGTCTCGGCCTCGGGCGACATGGATATGCTCTTCATTCACAAATAGAGCATTCGCTGGATCAAGATCCACCCACCCGATCTCTGGGACGTATGTTGTCACCCATGCATGTGAGGCGTCCGCTCCTTCCAAGCGAGGCTGCTCCTCGGGAGGGTGCGTTAGGATGTAGCCACTCACATATCCTGCCGCGAACCCCATCCCGCGCAGACAGGCGATCATGAAATGCGCGAAATCCTGGCACACGCCCCCGCGCTTCTCAAAAAACTCCGTGAGCGGCGTGTTGATATCGGTAGCTTCATTGTCGAAGTCAAAATCCTGATGAATGCCATCACACAAGCGCTTGACCCCCTCTAGGTAGGGCCGGTTGGGATCGATGAACTGGCGTGCATAAGCCACAAATTCGTCCTTGGGCTGGGTCCACTCGGAAGGAAAACGAAAGTCAGCCGCATCCACCCCTTCTCGGGTAATGGGGTTCACTAAAAACCGGTGCACTTCAGCAGCGCTGGGCGAGTCTTCAGGATCCGGTATTGCTCGCACCAGCTTTTGCACTTGGGCCCGCATCTCGACCGTGAGCTCTGAGTGACTCTCCGCAATGGAAAACTGATGCCGGATATTGCCAAAATAATCGAGGCCCTCGGTCAAATCGTCAGGGCGCGGAGTCACTTGTAGAGAAAAGCGCTCAAGCGTCTGTTGGTTTGAATTCAGCGGAGACAGGAACGCTGCGTGGTGACTGATAGCGACCGGATAGGAGTAGCTGTATACCGTCCTATGATGAACGAAATAGCGCAGGGCTTTATTGACGTCAGTGATCATGATCGTGTTCCGTCTAAATCGATCCAGTCTGCTGGAGATGAGGGAGGTTCACCACGCTCTCTTGTCGGCGTGTGATGGCAAAAAACTGCTCACTGACTTGGTCAGACACAGCGAACAAGGCATCTTGAATTCGACCGAGGAATGCGTCCAATGCGCGCATTTGTATCCGATCTTCGAAGTCAGCGAAAGCGTCAGGCGATTCTACGGCAATTACTCCAGACAGCCGATGAACCAACAACGACATTGGTGAACGCGCTGTTTCGCGCACAGCATCGGGCAGGCGTTCTGCCAGATCCTGAAGCATGTCTACCTGAAATTGTATGCCTCGCGGATTAGTGCGGTCCCAGATAACGAGATCAAGAATCGCATCTATTTTAAACGTGCTCAGGTTACGACGCCGGTAGGTCAGCATGGAATCCAGCACTCCCAAAATATGCTTCAATGAATTATCCGTGGGCTCCTCGGTCTGACAAATCGCCGCACGCAGCATGCCAGCGATATTCATTGCACGCTCGATCCGACGCCCGATCTCAATAAAAATCCAGCCGTGACCACGGGTCATGTTTTCGGCGATTAGACCTGAGAAAGCAGCAAGGTGGAGCTGCGTGCGATCGACAGCCCGGAAGGAGAGATCACTCAGCTCTTCATGGTAGCCCACAGGCGGAGCCGAAAATGTAAGCCCACGGAGGATGCCAGATACTTGATTACTCAAACGCTCCCTTACACTCGATGCGGTTCGCTGCACCTGGGCTACGCTATCGATGAGGCTTCCCGGAAGCTTTTCATCCCAGATTAACGCGCTCAGCACTTCGACTGAGTCGAGATAGGTCCAATTATGACGGTCTTCGAGTCTAAGTCGTGGATAGTCTTCAGCAGGGATCAGAGCACGCAGCAACGGGCCCAGACCATCGAGGTCGCTCACATCTTCGGGATCGACCACGGCATCAATCGACTCTTTCAGCACACGTGCGAGGTGGTCGGCTCGTTCAGCATACCGACCGAGCCAAAAAAGATTATCCGCCACCCGACTAGGCAATTGAGGATGCAATGGAACGCGCTTGGATTTATGCTTCGTTTGGCCCAATGACTGCGAGCGCGGCGTATTCCCCTCTTTTCGTATCCAAATATCCTTACTGAGTCCGCCGTGCTGCATCGACACAGACACGTTTTCGATACTCGGTGATATACGCCCCAATCCACCTGGCATGAGCATCCAGCCTTTTTCAGAAGGCACCATGAACACGCGGACCAAGAAATGCCGGGGTTGGATATTTCCCTCCTGATACACCGGGGCTGTAGCTTGCGAGACACCCTCCTGGGCACACCACATTTCAGGCTCTTGCTCAATCAAAGCCCGCACCTGCTCCAATTCCTGGCCGCTTAGATTGGGCCCAAAAAAGGTCGCACGCTCGCGCTCATGAAAGACGGGCTTAACAATAAGCTTAGAAAGGTTGTCTAATACATAGGCGCGCTCCCGCACTTGCCCACACCACCATGTCGCCACACTGGGAATCAGTAACTCTTCTCCCAAAACGTGCTGACTCAGACTCGGCAAAAATGCAGGCAAGGCAGCCGATTCCAAAACGCCGACGCCCAATGAATTAGCAATCACCACCTGGCCTTCACGGACTACATTAACCAGCCCTGGCACACCGAGCATCGACTCCGCACGAAATTCCAGCGGGTCTGACCAAGAAGCATCTAAACGCCGCACAATCACATCGATCTGCTGCAGTCCCTCAATCGTCTTTAAAAAGACTTTGTTATCCCGCACGGTAAGGTCTGCGCCTTCCACCAGAGGGTAGCCCAGGTTGCGAGCCAGATAGGCTTGTTCAAAATAGGTTTCATTGAGTGGCCCCGGTGTAAGGACGACTATAGTTGGATCACTCTTACCATTCGGCCCCATCTGAACAAAGGAATCGTGGAGCTGCCGCACAAATGGCTGGAGACGCCGGATCTGTGCATCACGCATTAGACCCGGCACAACGCGCGTACTCAACGTTCTGTTCTCCAACGAATAACCCAAGCCCGATGCCGCTTCCAATCGATCTGACAAAACCCACCAACTTCCATCCGGGGACCGAGCCAGATCCGCAGCGTAGAAATTGATCCAACGACCCTCCTTCGGCACCGTGCCGTTGCACGGGCGAAGGAACAAAGGATTCCCCAAGACCAACGCAGCCGGATAGTGCCCTTCCGAAAGCAGGCGGCGGCGGCCATAAAAATCAGCAGCCAAATGATTGAGCAATGTGACCCGCTGCGTCATCGCCTGCTCGACAAACCCCCACTCATTCTCCGAAAAGATCAATGGAAGCATGTCCATGGTCCAAGAGCGCGTGCGATCCGACTCGGAAGAATAAACGTTATAGGTGATACCGTTTTCCTCAATTAGGTCGCGCAACAACCGATCGCGCTGAACTAGATCTTCAGAAGTGAATCTCTGGATCTTCTGCCATACTGCTGCCCAGCCTTCACGGACGCCCCCAAACTCATCAAAGAGCTCATCATAATACCCGTCCACACCGCTGTAGCCGTGGTGGATATGAAGATTGTTGAGCGTGGGACTGTGAGCCATGAGTTCGCAGGTAGTTTCAACCCAATCTATCGGATCACAAACCACAAATTTCATAGATCGAATCAGGATGGTCAGATCCGTGATTGCTGCTGGCGTGCAGATCAACAAATTCTTCGGTATGAACGCAACTGATACACCTTCCATCGGCTTTATCGGACTCGGTGTCATGGGGTCTTCCATGGCAGGCCATATCTTGAAATCGGGGTATCCGCTGACCGTTTTCAATCGAACTCGAAGCAAAGCAGATCATCTGATTGATGCCGGTGCAGTCTGGGCGAATTCGCCGGCTGAAGTAGCGAAAAAGTCTGATATCATCTTCACGATCATTGGTGACCCCTCTGACGTGAAGCGGGTCTATCTTGAGGACGATGGACTCGTTCAATCCGCTCATTCGGGAACCATGTTGGTGGATATGACGACCTCATCACCCAAACTGGCTCAACAAATTTCTGAGGTCGCGGCAACAAAGGATATTTCTGTATTAGATGCACCCGTGTCTGGCGGAGATCGGGGCGCGCGCGAAGCCACCCTTTCCATCATGATCGGCGGCAATGAGGCTGCCTATGGTCGCATCCTTCCCATCCTGAAAGTAATGGGGAAAAACATCGTTTATCAAGGTCCTGCTGGCTCCGGCCAACATACTAAGATGGCCAATCAAATCGCTGTCGCAGCCGGCATGTTTGGCATTACTGAATCGCTCGCCTACGCAAAGAAATCCGGACTCGATCCAGAAAAAGTACTCCAAAGCATCTCCAGCGGTGCTGCCGGAAGCTGGAGCCTAAGCAACCTCGCCCCACGCATCCTAAACGGCGATTTTGCTCCCGGCTTCTTCGTGAAACACTTTATCAAAGACATGCGCATCGCCCTAGAATCTGCCGAATCCATGGAGCTATCTCTCCCCTGTCTCGAAATGGCAAAAGCTTCTTACGACCGCCTGGCTGCACTGGGCCATGAAAACCTGGGCACGCAAGCACTCGCAAAGCTCTATTTTTCATAGTCTCTCGCCTGTAGTTACAGGCGTTTATTATCCCTCGGCTCCTGCCGACATTTAGGGTTAATATGAACCCTTATCAAGAAAGCGATGAGATCGACGGCTCACGCGACATTACCCGTAAACCGCCTAAAGCCTACCATAACTCTGATTTTATCGGAAGCGTCGCCGCGCGTCATATCCGCGTTCAGTGCGAATTGCTGGAGCCCTACTATCGCTTTCGTGGCGAACACGTAAACCACACTATCGTATTTTTCGAATCGGCTCGTATCCAACCTCGTGACGTTATCGAACAAAAACTCGAGCTAGCCCGACGCACTGGGACGGGAGCGCATACGCCTGATATGTCCGAAGAGATAGAGGCTCTGGAAAAGGAATTAACGGTCAGCCGCTATTATGAAGATGCGCGCCGGATGGCAAAACAGCTTACCGAATGGTCAGACGCCACATTCCCTAAGGAAGAGGATCGCTATTACATCAGTTCTGGGGGTGGGCCCGGCATCATGGAAGCTGCCAACCGTGGAGCCAAAGAAGCGGGTGGACGATCCATCGGGCTTGGCATCTCTCTGCCCTTCGAAGCGAGTAACAATCCCTACATCACACCCGATCTCAGTTTCGAATTCCACTATTTCTTCGTTCGTAAATATTGGTTTCTGTATCCGGCGAAGGCAATTGTCATCTTTCCCGGAGGCTTCGGAACGATGGATGAATTCTTTGAAGTCGTGACCCTGATCCAAACCCAGAAAATCAGAAAAAAAATGCCTATCGTCCTCTATGGCCACGACTATTGGGATGGGCTGATTAACTTCGAAAAATTTAAAGACCTGGGACTCATCTCTCCTGAAGATTTGGATCTATTTAAAATCATCGACGATGTGGATGAAGCGCAGGAATACATCATTCGGAAAATCGCAGATTATAAAATAAACGACCAAGATTCAGTTAAATGAGAATCCGGTCCGAAGTTCGCTTTTCTTACTAAATAAGATCACCTTCTCAAAAACGACATAGCCCACCACCAGCCGGAGCCAACATGAGTGAAACATTGCCAGAAATAAGAATGGAGACAGTCATCCTCGGAGGCGGATTTGCAGGAGCTTACTGTGCCAAAACCTTGGGCAAACTCATCGAAGGAGAGCACAAGGGAAAAACAGCCCTCATTTCTGAGGAAAATTATTTGGTTTTCCAACCTATGCTTCCTGAAGTCGCAGGCTCAGCACTGGGCGCAAATGCCGTGGTGAACTCCCTTCGGACCTTTGCTAAAGGTGTGACCGTCTTCAAGGGCACTGTTTCTGAGATCAACTACAAGGAGCGCTGCATCCTGCTGAATGCAGGGCACTTCTCCTCAAAAGTAAAAGTCTACTTCGAAAAGCTCGTTGTCGCCCTCGGTGCAGTGATCGATCTGAGTCGCGTACCCGGCATGCCTGAACACGCCTTTCTGATGCAAAACGTCGGAGATGCTATGAAACTGCGGGCAACCGTCATTGGCCGTTTCGAAGAAGCAAACATCCAGACTGACCCAGAGATCAAGCGACGCCTGCTCACATTCGTCGTCGTCGGCGGCGGCTATTCAGGCGTAGAGACGGCCGGGCAAATCATCGACCTATTCCACGGCATTCAAAAATACTATTCGAATATTAAAGATGATGAATTCGAAGTAATCCTTATCCACAGCCGAGACCACCTCCTGCCTACGCTGTCGACGAAATTGGGTAAATACGCCGAAAAGATTCTCAGAAGCCGCGGCTTGAAGGTGATGCTCAACGAGCGCGTTAAAGCCCTTACCTCAAAGCAAGTTTATCTGGGCAATGGCGAGGTGGTCGAGTCCCACACAGTGGTATCCACCGTCGGAAATGCCCCCCACCCCATTGTCGTCGATCTTTGCGAAAAACACGGCATAGAGCATGAGCATGGCCGCATCCGCACCGACTCTGCGATGCGTGTCATTGGCACAGAAGGCATCTACGCTGCTGGCGATTGTGCTGCCGTCCCCCTTTGGAAGAGCGACGAATCCTGCCCGCCCACAGCTCAATTTGCTATGCGGCAAGGCATGCTTCTCGGGAAGAACATTATGGCCGAGGCCCAAGGTAAACCCGTCAAAGATTTCAAATTTACCGGGCTCGGTGAGCTCGCCACGATTGGTCACCGCTCGGCGGTTGCCTCGGTCTTTGGACTTCAATTTTCAGGCTTCTTCGCGTGGTTCATGTGGCGGACAATTTACCTGAGTAAGCTACCTGGCCTAGACAGGAAAATGCGCGTTATGATCGATTGGACGCTCGATCTCTTTTTTCCGCGCGACATCAACATCATCAGCCCACGTTACAGCCGTTCGCTCCAAGAAGTATACCTCGAAAAAGACAACATCCTCTTCAATCCTGGAGAGCCTGCGTTCTCCTTTTACGTCGTGAAATCGGGACGAGTCGACATCGTCGATGGTGACCAACTCATTAAGACCATCGAAGCCGGAGAATTTTTCGGAGAACGCGCCTTGTTCGACGACAACACCTGGCGCTTCCAGGCAATCGCTCGCAAGCCTACGACGCTCATCGCCCTCAGCAGTGGTGAATTCAAGGCAGTCATGGGAACGTCCAAGTATTTTCAGCGCCTCCTCACTCGATCTGCCCAACAATATCGCTCTGGTGAAGACCTCGAAGCCCTGCTTAAGCAGCTCCCGGACAGCCTCCTTGATAGTGAAGTCAAAGACGTCATGCACAGCATGGTTGATTCATTCCCAGTCAACACGTCGGTGTCCGACACCCTCAAAACCTTCAAAGAATCGCGCCATACCATTTACCCAGTTACCGAACCCGATACAGGAAAGTTCCTAGGCGTATTCCGACGCGACGATTTCTACGATTACATAAAGCAAAAAAACGTTTCTGGCTACTCCACACTCGAAGGGTTGCACCTACGTGAACTCCCTCAGATTCATCCCATGTTCCCCGTGCGGCTGGCGTTGGAAATCATGGTGCGCGAAGGATCAAACAAGGTGATCGCTACGGAAGACAACACGATCTCCGGCCTCATCACGATCATGGATATCATCGGGGGTCTCGACTTTGAGGATAAGGCAGAGCAACCAGTCGAAGCCGCGGCATTTGAGATCTGAGATTTTGGTTCGTTAAAAATGGATGAATCCAATCTCCCATTCGTCTTAACTGGTGGGCCCGGAACTGGGAAATCCACGGTATTGGGATTACTGGCAAATCAGGGATGCTTTTGCATTTCGGAATCAGCCAGAGGTATCATAAGGCAGAGAACTAATCAGGGTCTACCGAAACGGCCAGAAGCTATTCTCGAAGCGGATATTTTAGCATACGAAAAGATTCCGAAATGTGATAATCCGATATTCATTGACCGCGGTATCGCAGACGTGCTGAACATGCTATTTGAGATTGGCAAGGTCGACTTGGCCGAAGCAAAGCGTCGCCTTTCGATCTATCCGATCCAACGCCAAGTCTTCTTTTTCAAACCATAAGAAGCGATCTATAATAATGATAGTGAACGAGACCAGTCTTACCAAGATTGCCTAAGAATCTCTTCTCGCCTTAAATCTTGGTATTGCTCACTCGGCTTCGAACTAATCGATGTTCCGACAGGTTGCCGCGAATCGAGGGCAGAGTTCAACTGAGCTGGTCCCGCAATGTTGGACAGGTTGCTAAGAAGAAATAAGATACAAGCAACCGATGAAAAAACGACGTAAAT
>JABSRG010000084.1 GCA_013215165.1 Opitutales bacterium
GACGCTTGAACCCTACCAACTGTGTCTTTTCAGGATGGATTTGTAGACCGTATTGGGCAAAGCGCTCTTTGATCGCTTCGTGCGGATATCTTTTCGCTGTGTTTGCTATACTGAGCTGTTTTGTGGATACGCTTTGTATGGTTCTGTGGTCCATGCGTAGGTCGCAGGTTCAGCTTCCATGATCCGACCTCCGCCTTGGCTACTCCATGGGTCCCTCGGGAAGGTTCCCCATCTTTCAGACGCTACTATGCAGAGGCTAAGACTGCCTTCGTTCATCTCGGTGGCTCGGCTTCCCTTACCATACGATACTCTGGGTGCGGTGCGTTTCTTTGCGACATCGGCTGCACCGACATGGCCGATGTCTGGGGCCTTGGTAAACCGAGTGGCCCTAAAGTCCGGTGATTACCAGAGAAACGGGAGGCTCTCTCATCTTCCCGCCAAACCCCAATGCTGCTTTGCCTAAGCTCTACGACCCCGGGCGGATGTGCGCATCAGACCATCGCCACAATCGGCTTTATTCGATGCACCCATGTTGTCCCCACTGTCACAAACACGAAGACTCCACCGAGTTTCATTTCGAGGCTCAATCACTAGGCTTTACAGCTCGCTGTCTACGCTTCGTGCCCTCCTTTCGGAAGCGACTACGCTAGACTCGCTTGCCGTGGTGGGTCAGACCTTCGGCGCGGGAGTGGATACCCGCCGGGTTTGAACTGAGAGTTTCAGTCGCTGGTTTCTGTTTCTTTCCTTTCTGTTGATTGATTGGTTTATGTTTCGGGTTCCAACGACATCCCAACTCAACGAGCTTTGGATGACGCCATGGGACCAGAAATGCGAGGCACACGGATGTTTTGTAGGGTGATCCCGCGAGCGATTGCCTTCTTGCCAATCAAAGCTCAAGTCAAGCAATGGCTGTCGACATGACTCTGCGCTTCTAATCTGAGCTCAAAATCAGTTTTCCGTAGATCTACTCACACCCCGTTGAATCGGGTGCAATTTTGATCGGTGTCCCTTCATACTGATTCCCCCAATTCGACATTTCCACGCTCTTCCTCAAAGACTGGTCCCATTGCCTCTGGAAACATTCAATGGTCAATGGCTAATACCAGCCGTATGGCGCCCCCACCGGGAGTCGTTCCGAGGCAGCTCGCCTGCCGACATGACCGGGCGCCAACGCGTTGGCGAACCGGACCACCATTGTGAGACTCTCTCCATCGGCCCCATTGCCTCTGGAATCATTCGATAATCAATGGCTAATAGCAGCGGTATGGCGCCCCCACCGGGAGTCGAACCCGGATCTAGGCTTTAGGAGAGCCTTGTTCTATCCATTGAACTATAGGGACTGCGACATGATCATATGACAGGGCTTCCCAGAGAATTTAAAGCTCTAAAAGCGGGCGTCGGGCTGCATTAACTTCTTCGAGCAGCGCATAAGGAATATTTTTTTCCATCCAATTCCATCCGGCTTCCCAGGTAGAGGTGACGATAAACGGACTCCGATGCTGGGTCGCTTTTTCATGTAATAGACCGTAGGCTGTCGCCAGCGGGGCATCAGAAAGCCAGAACCATTGCCCTTTAGCCTTCCTCGGATGATTAAATAAATCTCCTTCCAAGAGTCGGAATTCTTCGACCGACATCGCAATCTGTGCTCGGCGCAGATCGGACATTCCTGAAAACGACGGATCATAACCCGGCGCCTCCCAGGAGGCCTGTATAGCGACCCATAGGTCTTCGCGAGTTAATCGACCTGAGAAAGACTCGATCAGGACCTGATATTCTGGAAATGCTTTAAACGCGACGTCCATATTTTGGTTTTCTCATTCGGAGCTGAGGCCCGATACGTCCTCACCAGCCTCAGCGTATTTCGTCAGTTTATTCCTCAACGTGCGGATGTTCATATCCAGCACCTCAGCCGCGCGGGTTCGGTTACCCTGCACCTCTTTCAATACAATCAGAATATGCTGTTTTTCGACCTCTTCCATACTTTGGCTTGATGCAAAGGAGGGTGGGCTCATGGGTGCGGCCTCTTCGACTATTGACGCTGAGTCAGCGTCCCCACCAAAACTATAAGATCCCGCCGCGACTGGTACTAACTCAGACACTTTCGCCTTCTTCGGCATGATTCCCAAATACTGCCCTGGAACAGCCTCACCGTCATCGGCAAGAATGACCGAACGCTCGATGGTGTTTTGCAATTCTCGCACATTTCCTGGCCAATCATGAGCAAGCAATAGATCGAGCGCGTCCTGAGTGAAGCCAGGTATGTCTAAACGATGTTTTTTAGAAAAGTTCTGAAGAAACTTTGTCGCCAGCCCCGGAATATCGTCTTTGCGCTGGCGGAGAGCAGGGACATCGATGGGGAATACGTTTAAACGGTAGTAAAGATCTTCGCGAAACTCCCCACGCTCTACGGCCTCCATGAGGTTACGATTGGTCGACGCTATCACGCGCACATCTACGGAAATCGTCGTATTGCCGCCCACGCGTTCGAACTCACGCTCTTGTAATACGCGTAATAGCTTCACCTGAACGGCAGGGGAAATCTCACCGATTTCGTCGAGTAGTATCGTGCCGTTATTTGCGAGTTCAAAACGCCCTTCCCTTCGCTGGGTCGCTCCTGTAAAGGCACCTTTTTCATGCCCAAAAAATTCACTCTCGATGAGGTTTTCTGATATCGCCGCACAATTGACTCGAATGAACGGCTGGCTCGCTCGTGGACTCAGCCGGTAGAGTTCGCGCGCTACCATTTCCTTCCCGGTTCCATTCTCGCCCATGACAAGCACTGTAGCCTCAGTCGCTGCGACTTTTTGGATCATCTTTTTGAGCCGACGCATCACCGTGCTAGCTCCGATCATCTCAGATTGGGACTGACTCTCGTTACTGAAATACTGATTTACCTTGAGGAGCTGATTGTGCTTCTTGGCTTTACTGAGTGCGACCTCGATCTGCTCAAAACCGAAGGGCTTGATGATATAATCAAACGCACCGAGCTTCATACACTCCACAGCAGACTCGATCGTGCCGAAGCCAGTAATCATGATGAACATAGGCGCATCCGGGCGCGTGCTATATTGTTCCAAAAGTTCCTGACCCTCGCCATCCGGCAGACGCGAATCGACAAACACCAGATCGAATTGGTCACGAGACAACAAGTCCAACGTATGCGCAATCGATTCCGCCTCTGCCACAGAGTAGCGCTTCGTACGCAGCTTCTCCGCTAGTGATTTTCTTACCGTCAGATCGTCGTCGAGAACGATGAGTTTCTCAATCGCCATAATTTGTAATTACCCTCCACATATTCTACGTCCTCAATACAATGGTTTTAGGCCTTTGTGTCGGGCAATTCAGGTAACTTAAAAGGGTTTTTACAGAGGCGGCTAACTCGCCTGGATTCAGACTCATTCTCATTGTCCTTCAAAGCTCATCCCGGCCACAACCTAGTACCCCTAACATAGTGCCAGAGAGCAGACTTGTTCCGAGCGAAGCGATATGACCGGGCGGTGAGCTTTGCGAACTGAACCGGACCACTAGTGTGAAAGGCTGTCAATACGACCAATCGATAATAGGAAAGTGCTCTATCCAGAAAATTCCTTTCCTGAAAATGGTGCCAGAGGGCAGACTTGAACTGCCGACCAAAGGCTTATGAGGATATTGGCCGAAGCCCGCAATTCCGCTTATAGCTTAAAATCACTTCAAAAAAGGCTCGCGGTTGCCAGAACAGTTGCCAAAAATCGTAAACTTAAAGCCGTTATCTTCCCTCAAAGATCGTTTTAAAATCACTCGATTTACCAATCGTAGCGGCACGGTATCTTATCGCGTTTCAGGGCAAAAAATCGATGGCACGAGCGTGCGCCAAAATTTTGCCTCTCGGGAGGAAGCTCAGGGCATGTGCTCCATGCTCGCCGTTGAAACCTCTAATCATGGCATCACCCGCATTCCAGGCTGACCCATCTCAATGAAAAGCAAATCGGGGCCTGCGAAGTTGCTTATGAGATGCTGGGCAAAGATGGGGATCTCATTGAAGCCATCCGTTTTTACCTGCACAGCCGGACCGATACACTTACGCCCATCACTATAAAAGAAGCGTTTGAGGATTTTCTGTGCGACAAACAGGCTGCAAATTTACGTCCTTTGACTCTGCAAAATTTACGCTCTCGGGTTGGCGCACTCGTCAAGCGTATGCCGGATCGTCATTTATCGACGATCAGCGCTCAGGATATTACACGCATTCTGTTTAAGCCAGGCCTCAAACCCACGAGCATTGATAATCAAAGGCGGGCCTTATCCTCTTTCTTTTCATGGGCTGAAAAACGGGGTTACTGCAAAGTCTCGCCTATGCGAGCTGTTGAGAAAATTCGCACCGAACGCGAAGAGCCCGCCATTCTAATAGCTGCACAGATTACACAGTTCCTGCAAGCGGCACAAAGCCTTAAAGCAGGCCTTCTTTTGCCCTATGTCACTCTATCGCTCTTCGCGGGCATTCGCCCCAGTGAGATGAAGGGCCTCAGCTGGGATGCGATCAACCTCAACGAAAGCCTGATTACGATTTCCAGTAAGACCGCCAAAATGCGCCAGCGCCGCCTCATTCAGATCAGCGATAATCTTGTCGAGTGGCTGCGCCCTTACGCCCGCATTCATGCACCTATTGTACCGAGAAATTTCAGACGTGATTTTGATACGCTCAAAGCCATGGCGGGGTTCGCCTACACAGAATCGCGCGTGAATATGAGCGAAGCGGACAGCTTTTTAAAAACAGCAACACGTAATGCAAACCGAGAGGCACCAGACTGGATTCCTGACATTATACGCCACACCGCGATTAGCTATCATCTGGCGACCCATGAGCATGAAGGACAAACGGCAAGCTGGGCTGGAAATTCACCCGATATCGTACAGCGCCATTATAAAGGCTTAGTCAGTCAAAAGCAGGTCAAATGGTATTGGGGGCTTAGACCGAGCGCTTTGAGCGCAGCCGTGGCTTGACCGTCCAACGGTCCGACAGGGCAATACGGACCTCTTCAATATCAAACCGAACAAGATGACCGATTTTAATAAATGGAATCCTACGCTGGGCTTGCATACGCCTAAGCCAGCATAGAGAGGGCCGCGACTCGCTATCAAATAAGATTTCCAAAAGGCGCTGCCCATTCACATATCTCGTCGTGTCGATGTCGTTCATACAAAGAGATACAAACGCTCAACTCCTAAAATTCGGTGTCTTAGCGACTTTTCCTATTTATTGCAGTCTTTTGATTTGGGCTTGGTCGTTCAAAAAAAAATACGTTACGAAATGGGAAATCTTAATCCCGCCTCCATTGAACTGCATTCCGTATCAGGATACAGTTCCAGCATCAGTCAGCCAACCTTCTATTACCGAACTTCATTTGAGGACGCTGACTCGATTCTCGATCAAGGGTTCTCCGGTGAGACCGTCACGCTCTATTCTCTTGATCCACTCCGCCATGACGCAAATCAAGGTGAAGCGCTTTTGCAGGTCGAAATCGATATGAGCCGCGAAGATCTGGATTATTACATGATCATTAAGGGGCTCGATGAGCCAGCCCATTGGGACCTTCCTGCAAAGCTTCTCAACGCCTATGCCCGCATATCTTTTGTTCAAGAGTATGAAATCGCAGAGCCCGAGACCTAACGGCGTGATGGCGGCGGGATAGAATACCGATCAGGATTTCGACTACGCCTCTGCGGGGCATGTTCTCGCTCAAAGAACTGGGCATCCAATTCGAGCGTCAATTTTCTGACTTGCTCAGACTGTTTGTGCGAGAGCTGCTCCAGTTCGCGGTCGCGTTTCATCTCAAGCGATTCTATCATCTCATTGAAACGCATTTGGGCATTACTCAGCGTTTTCAGTTTTTCTTCCTTCTCAGCTTCCATTTTCCGGTGCCGTCCGAATAAACGCCCCAAGAATCCTATCTTCCTGAGGCGTATATTCAGGGTCTCGATGTCGCGCTTGTGCTCGCTCAAGGCGTAGTAAATGGACAGCTCATCCTTCGCTTTTTCTATTCGCGTATGATGCTTTTTGAAAATTTCTGCGCGTTCCTGGATCTGGCGATCTTGAAGTGCTGCCAGTATCAGAGCTTTGCGCTCCTCAAGCGCATCGCGTTTTCGCCCCGCGGCGGCTCGTTTTTCTTTCTCTGCGTTTTTCGCAGACTTCTTGAGCGTTGACGCACGGGGAAGAGAATTCAGATCTAAATCGCCCAGCAAGGCATTGAACTCTTTTGTTTTTACGCCTTCAAGCTGACGAATGGGGTTGATCGCTTTTCCGTAGCGATCAACGACGACAAGACGCCGATTGCCGTTTGCCAGTGCGTAACCTCTGCTTCGAGCGCAGCCACAAACTCTTTCCCGTTATTACTCTTCGCCCATGCATTCACGATCACTGGATCGCCGTGTTTGGTTCGTTTCCCAGCCTTTCGCTTTTGGTGATTTTCCTCACGCGCGGGACAGTAATCCGTACCTTCTTTGCGCTCAAACACCCGCGCGAAATCCAAAAGCTTACACTTCGAACGACTGAGCTTCGCAGCAACTCCGGTGAGCGGGTGTGTGCGGTTGACGATCAAATGCACATGCGGCTGCGGTTCGTCGCGGTGGCAAGAAATTATGACCTGATGTTCCTCCAGCCCCAAAGCCTTTAAGGAATCATCAGCCGCCTTCAGCATCTCGCGCTTCGTCGGCGACTGCTCAGGATGCCAACTTAAAGAATAAGTGAAGACGGGTTTTTCTAATTTGCGTCCCGTCGCTTTAACGCCCGCCGCCTGCTTTAGGCGCTCATGGCTTTTGGCGGTATACGCCATGAAGCGCCAAGCCTTATCGACTGTATCTGCCATGAGGTTGCGCGTTTCAGTCCATGCAACACGCATGGTCGTCCTCGCATCTTTATAATGGCACTAGTAAAGAAATGCGCCCTTGAAGGACGTTCCCATGCCTGCGATCACGGGGACCATTAGATTTTCTCCTGAGATTGTGCTTCATCGATCAAGGCATCGATCCGCTCACACATGACATCCAGATATTTCGAGCTGCGGCCCGTCATGTGAAAACGCTTCACTGCTTGGTTAAGAATCACCCCGATGTGATGCAGCTGCTGGATGAGTGCGGGATTGACACGCTCGTTTACCGTAATGTTCACGCCATTCGCGCAACCAAGGGCTAGCCGTCGAGCAAGCTCGTGAATGCTCACGCCAAAGACTGCCGCCTTATGACATATGAGCAGATATTCAGCCTCCGTAATGCGGCAGCTGATGCGGCGGGTCTTGCGCGTATCTTTGGTTTTTCTGGGTCGAGCCATGGCGTTATGCCTTCCAATACGATTGGAGGCACGCGGCGATCCGGCCACGATGCGATTTGAGCAATGAAAACTCCTATGAGTTTTGATTGGTGGGGTTTACGGGGGCACCCCGTTTTCTGGGGTGGTATCAGGAGGAGCTTAAGCCGTTTTAAACTCAATTGCTCTGCATGATTTAAAACGGGTATTTGTCTTGCTAACCCTGGCTGAAACAAGTTTTGAAAGAATTGAATAATTAGCTCCTCGATTACATTTCTACGATTCGAGGATAGTTATTAGTTTATTTAACTAAAAATATTTAACTTTGATTTACAATGAAGGTTTTCAATACCCCAAATATTATAGCGTTCGCGATGGCTCTAATTGCAGGGTTGGCTCTCCTCTTTGGTCAAGGGATTCTTGTTCAGAAGAAAGATCTTCCTTCTGAGAATAAAACTATTGAAAACACAATATCTGGAGAGGCTAAAATCCAAGGTGATGTAAATATTGAAAATACAATCGGAGTAGATGAGGATCATATAGATTCAAAGTTCAACGAGCTCAAAAAACAGAACGAACAAAACCTGCTCAATCAAAGGGTAAATCAATTGATCGAGGAGGGAAAAGCCCAGCGGAAAATTAACGGTTTTGTGTCCGAGAGGCCATTTTACCTAGAAGCTATGGAGCTCGACCCAGATAACGAAGAGATCAAGAAATTCTATGAGACTCGAAAAGCCGAGTTCCTTTCTAAGACACTTAGTTTACTGGAAAAATGTCGGCAAGCTCCCACAATGATGGGGAGACTGTATTTGTCCCGCCTCGAAGAGGTTTTTCCAGAACACAAAATGGTTGCTGAGTTCAGCGGGCTTATCGAAGACTACGAAGAAGCAGAGCGACTAGCAAATGAATCCCTAAAGATAACATCGGATCTGTATACAAAAACAAAGTTTTTCTTACCATCCGCAGATCAGCGCTCTCAATATTCATCATTAGTGGATCACGTCATTGAGCTGGAGGAACAATTCGAATCCCGTGCAGGCACATTTCAAATATTACTTAACAGCGCAAAGGATAGAATTAAAATGTTGCCAACTTTTAATGATGCTCAAGCTCTGAGAAAACAGGCCTTGCAAGAATCTTATCTCGAAGCCTTGAATAGAATTGATGCCGAAATGCCTGGAACTCAATAAGTTGGATCTTGTTGAGAAAAAATAAATAAAAAATAGTAACACTGGCACTGTTTCCACAACCAAAGGCTAGTCTTAGAGTATACCCGTGGACACTTTGCTGCCTTGTGGCGTAAGCGAGAATATTCAGCCTCCGTAATGCGGTGGCCGATCCGGCTACAGTGCGATTTGAGCAAAGAAGCCTCCTATGGGTTCTGGTGATGGGGTTACGGGGTCACCCCGTTTTTTTGGGGCGGTTTTAGGAAAGGGTCAACCCACTCCTAGCTGTTATCGCCCGAATTCTCCTCGTGGAAACTGGAGTCTTTTGTCCAAATTCCCCATCCGATTTTTGTGTTGAACTACGACGTTAATTTAGTCCTACCGATTTCAGTTGAGTCGGCCTAGGCTTTCGGAGGTGCCCTCCACGTTTTGTTCAATCCGAGTCCGATTTAGTCGCCTGTGAACATTCGGCCAAGTCATGGACCTGCCCTCACTGCAATCAGGCCGGCGTCCTTAATTGCCATGGGCGGCTCAAGAACAAGTTTGGCC
The DNA here is from genome assembly GCA_013215165.1 of Opitutales bacterium. Lineage (NCBI taxonomy): Bacteria > Pseudomonadati > Verrucomicrobiota > Opitutia > Opitutales > Opitutales bacterium. The sequence continues at coordinate 8,995 of JABSRG010000084.1, forward strand.
AGATGCGTGGCGCGCGCTTTTGGTGCAGCTCGCGGCGCAAGAGCCGATCTGGATGTGGACGCAGTTTTACTGTCTATCTGGCAAACATCATCCCGCGATACAGCGTTCTGGCTCGGACTTTATCTACTTTGTTTTCAACATGGTCACGCTCCAGCGGCGGTGGCCAGGTGCTCTCAGCATGGGAGCAAGCTCATCAGGCCGGCTTTTCTACTGACAGTGCCTACCGTTGGATATGTCGATTGACCGGAGCACAGACTCAGAGCGCGGTCCGCACTCAGCTATGCCGAGCCCGACCACCACCACCACCTCCTCCTCCTCACAGTAACGGCATCCTTTCGGACCTATTTGATCACATCGATCAAGTATGTGGCAGCACCCACTTCATTGAGTCATTCCAGTTACGCTTTCAAAAACCATGGCCCATGCAGGCCTGAGTGAGTGAGTGAGTGAGTGAGTGACCGGTTTCAGATCGGATCCGAAGCAAGCCGTCCCAACGCTAAAGATCGACAACACAAGAGGCAACGCGACGGGCTCTGAAAATACCATCAGGTTGGAGATTCTTATGAAAAATCCATCCGAATACGTCAAAATGAGGGTCCTCGCTGCCATCGATATGGCCGAGGGCAACACCATCACCCAGCGCATACGCCAAGTCAGCACACTGACCTTTGAAGATGAAGAAGGACAGCGCCACCGCTTTACCTTCAGGACCATCGAAACCTGGCGCTTGCGTTACAAAAAACACGGTTTTACCGCCATCTGCCCCAAAGAACGCTCCGACAAAGGCAAAACGCGAAAAATCTCCCCAGAACGCCTCCTCGAAGCCATTGAGCAAGCCAAGCCCTTCTTTCGAGACAACGACTTCAACCTCGCCGAACTCTACCGCACCTGCATCGAAAAGGGACTCCTACGCCGCGAGCAAATCGCCCCCAACACCTTTCGCAGACTCGTCAAAAAGCTTGAACTGCTCAAACCCGACAAAGACGTCACCAACCAACGCAGACTCTGTATCCTCGTCGGACAACCCGGCACCGGAAAAACCATCCTACGCCAAGCCTTCGCCCAAAGCAGCGACCACCTCGTCACCCCATACATCACCCGCACCATGCACACCTACGCCAACACCCTACGCATCCTCTGCCAAGCACTCGGCATCGAACACGCAGGCTCAGACCTCAAATGCGAAGACCAAGTCATCCACCAAATGCGCATCCTCCACCACAAAGGAAAAGCCATCGCACTCACCATCGACGACGCCCACCTCACGCCCCCACAGCACCTGCGCAAACTCCGACTCCTCCTAGAAGAAAGCCCCGGTAACTACGGCATCCTCCTCTTCGCCC
>JABSRG010000085.1 GCA_013215165.1 Opitutales bacterium
TCTTAACCTTCGGCTACGTCCTCAAAACCCGCCGCGCCAAAGTAAATAAAGACGTGTAGCAGAGCCGCTCAGTCGGCGTGTCTCTTCGGTGTAGATGAGTCCTCAAGCCAGCGACCCGACAGAGCGGGTCGGCTGCAGTTTTTGAAAATCCTCAGGGTGATCGCGCTAGCGATTGCCTGGTTCGGCGCAGATCTGCCCCCAAAGCCAGCGCCTCACCAACAATTTTGGTCCGATATATACCGAATTTGCGGAAAATGAATCCCTTCATTTTGTCTTAACACGTGAGGGTGATGATGGGCGGCATTGATGGAATACGATGCTGATTACACCCTGTGTGAATGCGACTTAGATGCGCTGAAAACTCAGGTGGAACACTTTGAGGCGCGCATGGCAGTCCGTGTGACTAAGGAGCCTGCTGTATGCCTTACGATGGTGCGGGCTGAGGACTCTCTCGAACACCAAGAATTCTACCTTGGTGAAGCGCTTACTACGGAGTGTGAGGTCGAGATCGATGGCGTTACCGGCTATGGCTTGTGCTTGGGAGAAGAGCCGGTGCGGGGGTACTGCATCGCTGTGTTTGATGCGTTGCTGCATGGGCAGGCTGAGGCCGATGCCGAGGCGGCGGCTTTCATCAGCGAACACGCCGAGAGGATTGCCACCAAAGAGCGTCAGGAATTCGCCCGGACTTTGTCCACGCGGGTGGATTTCAAGCTCATGGAAGAGGGCTGAAACACGAGCTGGAATTTATTGTCATGATCGCACGAGAAATAGTTTTTGACGAGGTATTCGATTCCCAGGTGCTCTTCCGTTCTATTTTTGACGGCATGTCGCGCCCAGGTAAGATAAACGACCTGAAACCAGTTGACATCTCGTCGCCAGAAGGCCTCACCCGGGCGGCAGCTCTGGTGGCGCTGGCTCTTCTGAATGACGACGTCTCGGTGGCACTCGCTGAGCCTTCGGAGGCGGTTGCAGATTATCTACTGGGGAATACTGGGGTGCGTCAGGCTTCGGCAGATGATGCCGACTTTATTATCGGCACGGCACAGGCGACCTTGGGACTGATCGAGCGATCGAAAGAGGGCGAGCCGCTTTACCCCGAGAAGTCTGCGACCTTTGTTCTGATGGTGGATGCGTTGTCTGATGAACCTGTCGATAAAGGCATCGCCTTGGCGCTCAGCGGTCCGGGTGTGGCGGGACGCAAACAAATCTTTGTGTCGGGTATCTCTGAGCATTGGTTGAGCGAGCTGGCGGAGAAGAACTGCGAGTTTCCTCTGGGGGTAGACGTCATCCTGACTGCGGAAAATGCGAGCGGGCTGGCCGTGGGTTGCCTGCCGCGAACGACCCAGGTTGACGTCGTTTTGTAACGCCAAAGCGAAAAGAGGATTATTTTATGGGATATGTAGCGATCAAAGGAGGGGAGCGAGCCATCCAAAACGCCGAGCGTCTGGTCGATTTTTATCGTCTCCGCAGTAAGACCACGCCCGTCGAGATCGAACAGATCCGGACTCAATTCCGGAAGGCTCTCGATAAAATAATGGGGGAGGGCTCGCTTTATGCGCCCGAGCATGCAGCTCTTTCGCTGAAGCAGACCGAGGGCGATCTCTTTGAGGGTGCATTCATGCTCCGTGCCTTCCGCGCCACGCTAAACCGCTCGTATTTTTCCGAGATCCTGGACACGGACTCCATGCAGGTGGAACGCCGCGTATCCTCGGCATTTCGCGATTTGCCAGGTGGACAGATTTTAGGGCCGACGCGCGATTACGTCTTTCGGCTCTTAAATACTGATTTGGTGGATGAGTCGCTGGGCTCGATCTCAGAATTTGTAAGTGAGCAGAATGCACGCAAATTTGTGGCCGACGCGGGATCAGATCCGACGCAATTTCCGCGAATCGTTCGGTTTCTCAAAGAATGCGGGCGCCTGCGATTTTCTCCGGAAAAGAAGGACTCCCGGGTCTTCGATGTCACCCGCGAAGCGGTCAAATATCCAGCCCCGCGCAGTGCCACGATGCAGATGCTGGCCCGCGGAGAGCAGGGGGGTATGACGTCCATGGCTTACAGCTCCATGCGCGGGTTTGGCGACGTCGAGCCGAGTGTTGGCGAGCTGCGGTTAGGCAAGTGTGCTGTGAGGGTACGCGATCGCCGTAATCGCTTGCGCACCATCGGTCGCATCCGAGTTGCCGAGACTGATTTGATTGCGAAGGTAAAAGAGGGCAATCGCGACAAAGTGCCCTACATGACTCACGGCTACGGCCTGTGCTTTGGTCAGAACGAGCTGAAGTCGTTGAGCATGGCTATCCTCGATCGCGCCATCCGCTACGGCGATGAGGAACAGCCAGCATGTCAGCAGGAGTTTGTTTTGTATCACACTGAAGGCGTCGAGTCCTACGGCTTTACCAACCACCTCAAACTGCCGCACTACGTGACCTTCCAAAGCGGGTTGAGCAATGTCCGGCAAGCCATGAAACGGCGGGACGCGGCACAGCGCAAAGCGGCCTTCGGGGTCACGGGATCGGATGCCAGTAAAGTCAAAGACATCCCCGATCCACAGAGCATGTATCGCTAGAACCCAGTTTTAAGATCTTCCCACCACACTATGATAGAGGCAAAAAAATTTGAACGTAGTTATAACTACGGATTCATCGACGAAACGACAAAGAAGGAGATCCGTCGCAAAATGCTCAAGGCGGCAGCAATCCCCGGCTATCAAGTGCCTTACTCCTCACCAGAGATGCCCATCTCGCGCGGTTGGGGGACCGGTGGGTTGCATGCCACTCTCGCGCTGATCGGCAAGGCTGACGTCTTCAAAATTATCGATCAAGGGAGTGATGCGAGCGTGAATGCGTGCAACCTCCGCGACTTCGTCAAGCGCATGACGGGATGCGCGACGACCTTCGATACTGCCGATGCGACCATCATCCAGACGCGCCACCGCATCACCGAAGAAGTCTTAAATGCGGATCAGATCATCGTTTTTCAGGTGCCACAGCCCGAGATTCTACGCGGCGTGGAGCGCTACGAGTTCAAGACACGGCAGATGCACGCCGAGGCGGATTATGCTAAGATGTAGGTGAGCCTGTATGAGAGTTACGTGAAGTTTGGCGCGATCATGCGCGGTGCCGGCTATCCCGTCCGGGTCAACGGGCGCTACCTGATGAGCCCCTCTCCGATTCCCCGCTGGGATGTGCCCAATTTGAGCAATTCGGAAAATATCAACGTCTTTGCTGCCGGCCGGGAAAAGCGGATCTACGTCGTTCCTCCCCATACGACCGTGGAGCCGCTTGAGTTTGAAGACGTGCGTTCCACCGTCGAGAATTTCGACGGCATCAAGTGTGCGGCCTCGGGCCAGGATGACGCTTTTATGGATGAGATCTACGGGACGGATGGATCGCAGAACTATGTGATCAACGATTCCAATTTCCTGGATAAGGTCCGCGTTTCCGACCACGAGCGCCCTCGCCAACGTCTGTTTAAATACCAACAAGATGCCCAAATCGGCGCCTCTCGCTTGTAGTTCTAACCTCCAAAATTTTCCTCAATGGTTTCCCTTCCAAAAGACGAACAATGGCTGCTTCGGGTGCGAGGTCTGCAAAAGATCTACGGCGAGCCCTGCTCGAGCACCGTCCAATATACTGGACCCAAATTTGGCTCGAATATCTGTCCTGAGACCGACGCGATTGTGGCCTGTGCTGAGGTGAACTTCGACCTCTATCCGGGCGAAGTGCTTGGAGTCGTGGGCGAATCCGGCTCGGGTAAATCGACGCTAGTCCAACTGCTTTATTTCGATAACGAAGCGACAGGCGGCGCGGTCTATTTTCGCGATTTTGAGGGTGGGGAGACCAACCTATTGACGATTTCTAACCAAAAGAAACGTTACTTCCGCAATCACCTTATGGGGATGGTCTACCAAAATCCTCGCGACGGTCTAAACTTCCGCTTCTCGGCGGGAGGGAATATCGCGGAAAAACTCCTTATGGCGGGAAATTTCCATGTGGTTAATATCCGCACTCGCGCTAGCACTCTGCTCGATAAGACCGAGGTTCCTGTTAAACGCATGGATAGCATGCCTGGCCAGTTTTCCGGGGGCATGCAGCAGCGGGTGCAGATTTCCAAAGCCATTGCCAATAACCCTCCGCTGATCTTCCTCGACGAGGTTACGACGGGACTCGACGTATCGGTTCAAGCCAAAGTGCTCGATCTCATCCGCGGGCTGCAACAAGAGCTGGGGATTTCGATGATCGTCGTATCTCACGACCTCAGCGTCATCCGTATGCTGACGGACCGCACCATGGTCATGAAAAATGGCCGCATCGTCGAGGCTGGGCTGACCGATCAGATCCTCCAGGACCCCCAGCACGCCTATACTCAACTGCTTGTTAGCAGCCTCCTTTAACCCTCTCTCTGCTCCGCCATGACACCGATCCTCGAAGTCAACAACCTGCGCAAATCGTTCTTACTCTACATCCTTAACGATAAATCAATTGAGGCTTTGGAGGATGTCAGTTTCACGCAATACCAGGGTGAAATTATCGGGCTTACAGGAAAATCTGGCTCCGGGAAATCTAGCCTGATGAAGTGCATCTACCGGACCTATTTGTGCAATGCTGGCGAGATGGTCTACCACTCCCAGCTCTACGGCCCAATCGATCTGCTGAAGGCTACCGAGCACCAGATCCTTCGCATCCGCCGAGAGGAGATGACTTACTGTTCCCAGTTTCTCAGTGTGATCCCTCGTGTGCCGGCGGTGGAGGTCGTGGCTGGGCGTCTGCTTCAGGAAGGCGTTGCGCATGATGAGGCTTTGGAACGCGCTCGCGTGATGCTGGAGAAGCTCGGGTTGCCCCGCGAGCTGTGGGATGCCTTCCCTTCGACCTTTTCCGGAGGTGAGCAGCAGCGCATCAATGTGGCCCGCGCCATCCTCGGCAAGCCGCGCTACCTATTGATCGATGAGCCAACGGCCTCCCTCGACCCTAAGACTAAGGACATCGTCATCGACATGATTTTGGGACTTAAGGAAACGGGGACCTCCGTGATGCTGATTACTCACGACAAGCATGCCTTGGAGCGTATGTCGGACCGACGCCTCCACCTCGCCAAGGGATGTCTGGAGGAAGTGGAAGTGGCTTCGACTCTGGCGCTTTAGTCTACCGCGATGAGTGCGTTTCTCTACAGAGTCGGTATCGCGAGCACGCTTTTGCTTTGTGCGTCTTTCTTTGCCGGATGCGTTACCAGCGAGCCTGAGACCCTCGTGCAAGAAAATGGCGAGGTGTGGCCTGCGAAGATTCGCATGGCGCTGACGCCTTCTCAGGATGACCCCGAGGGGCGGATCACCCGTTTTACCGATCTAGCTGAATACCTCAGTGAGCAGTTGGGCATCGAGGTCGAGCTCATCCGCGCGACGAATTACGGCCCGGTGATCGAGGCGATGCGTGCCGATAAGATTGATTTGGCGCAGGGCGGATCGTTTATGTATATGATCGCCTACGAAAAGGCGGGGGTCGAAGCGCTGGCGACGCGCGGTTCTCTCGGTGGTGCGCGCAACCACTACAGCACCCTGATCGCAACGAGTCCCGAAACTGGGATTACCTCTATGGACGATCTGATCGCGGGGGCTGAGAACTACACCCTCGCATTTGTCGATGCGGCTTCTACGTCGGGACACCTCGTGCCGCGCGGTTACTTTGAAAGCCGGGGCGTGAACCCAGAAGATACCTTTAAAGAGGTGGTCTTCACCCAAACTCATCTCAATGCCGTGATGGCGACCGTGGCAGCAAAGGTCGATGCCGCCACGATCAACGACCGCACCTATAAACGGTTTCTTCGTGATGGTCGTATCCAGCCTGATGATCTGGTGGTGCTTTGGGAATCTGACGATATTCCTACCTCTCCGGTCTTCGCGAGGAAGGAGCTTCCGGAAGGCCTAAAGCGCGCGATTCAAGATGCCTACGTGAACTTGCACCTGAGAGATCCCGAGCTGCTGGAAGACTTTCGTCACCGTGCGATGCGCCCTGAGCTGATCTGGGTCCCGGCGACCGACGACATGTGGGATGGGTTGCGAGAGATCGCCTATAACATCGACACGATGACGCTGTTGAGCGGTGGCAATTAGGAGACCTTGTCGATGCTCGAAGTAAATCATCTCACGAAGACTGTTAAGGGCGGTGAATCCATCCTAAATGGAGTCTCTTTCCGGGTTGAAGCGGGTGAATTTGTCGGCGTGTTGGGGCCGAGTGGAGCAGGAAAGTCTCTGTCTATTCGCTGCGTCTTAGGACTGACTCGGGCGACTTCCGGGGAGATACATTTTAGAGACAGTAAAGAACGGGTCTACCACTTGACCGAGCTCAGTGGACGCAAGCTGCGTTATGCGCGGATGAAGATGGGGGTGATTTTCCAGGGCTCTAACCTGGTGCGCCGGCTGACTGTTTTGGAAAATGTCATGCTGGGTCGTTTGGCGCGGATATCCCCCTGGCGTAGCTGGTTGTATGGGTTCACCGATAAGGAGGCGCGCCGGGCTATGAAAGCTCTGAACCAGATCGGCATGGCAGACTGTGCGGGACGGCTTACTGGATCGCTCTCAGGGGGCGAGATGCAGCGCATCGCCATTGCCCGCGCCATCAATCAAAACCCGGCCCTCTATATCGCAGATGAACCCGTTAGCAGCCTCGACCCTAAGAATGCCCGTGCCATCATGCGCCTTTTGGCACCGCTCGCAGCAGAGAAGGGGGTGCTCGGTGTTTTTCATCAGCCCGACCTAGTGGCCAGGTTTTGCACACGCATGATCGGCTTGCGCGATGGGCGTGTCGTGTATGACGGTCGACCTAGCACGGATGCCGATCTCTTGCGGGATATTTATGGGGAAGAACTCGACGAACTGGCGGACATCTCAAACTTGTCGCTCCACGAGGAAGACCCCTTTGAGGTGAGCGCATAACGACGGGGAGTATGGGGGACGTGGCACAGTTAGAGACGGCACAGCACGCAGCGCTCAAACCCTACGGGCCAGGTAAGAAATGGCGCCTTCTGGGGAGGTTGTTCTTTGTATTGCTGGTGGTCGGGTTGGCCTCTTGGCGCGTAGAGGTCGATCTTATTACCCTCATCCAGGACCTCCCTTCGGGGCTCAACCGTAGTAAGGATTTTTTTAATCCGCTGTTCAGTGCCATCCCTGAGCTGCTGGTGCCGGCACTCGTTCTGATCCTGCTGGCATTGATCCCGACACCGATTGGCGTGTTTTTGGCCATCCCGGTGTCGTTTTTGGCGTCAAACAACATCGTGCCAAGCTGGGTGCGTAACATCACGCGGACTTTTATCACCATACAGCGGGGTATCCCCGAGATCGTGGTGATGGTGCTCATGACGGCGGCTTTTGGCCTGGGGGCTTATCCGGGGATTATGGCCATAACCGTCGGCTCGATTGGCATGTTGGCCAAGTTGTTTGCCGATGCCATTGAGGAGGTAGACGAAAAGGCTCTGGAGTCGCTGGAGTGCACCGGTGCTTCGAAATGGCAGGTGGTGCGTTACGGGATTATCCCGGAGGTGATTCCCACGATCATCTCCACATCGATTTTTAGATTCGAAATCAACATGCGCCAGGCGGGCTTGCTGGGGGCCGTTGGGGCGGGTGGCTTGGGTTACGAATTGAGCACATCCATGCTCGCGTTGGAATACGAGCGGGCAGCCGCTGTCATTTTAATGCTCTTGGTGCTCATTTTTACAGCGGAGAAATTATCCGATTGGCTGCGTTCTGTGATTTTCAAAGGAGACGATCTCAAATGAGCACCGCAATCGATGTCCCCCCCGAACTCCTCCCATCCCGTAAATTCTTAAAGAATCTCGGGGTCTTTGGCGGGATTTTTGGGTTCCTCGTGGGCGCTTTTATCTATCAGGGGACCAACCCTTTTATGTTCTTCACCGAGTTTCACCATGTGGTGAACTTGTTTAAGGATATGGTGCCGCTCAATGTGGACCTCTTCAGTTCGGAGAAACTGTGGGCCTCCATGATCCAAACTATCTCGATGGCGTTCTTGGGGACTTTTGGCGGGGGCTTTTTGGCTTTTATTATGGCATTCTTCGCCGCGCGGAATACAGCGCCCAATGCGTTCACGCGCGGCCTGTTCAGAGCGTTTTTGGCGATCCAGCGCGTCGCCCCTGATTATGCGATCATGCTGGTTATCATCACCACGGTCGGCTTTGGACCGTTTGCGGGGACGATTGCTCTCATAATCGGATCGACTGGGATGTTTGGGAAGTTCTTTGCGGATGCTATCGAGAATGTGAATCCCAAGCCTCAGGAGAGCGTGCGGGTGTTGGGGGCTTCAAAAACTCAGGAAATCCGCTACGGGATCGTGCCGCTGGTGCTACCCAGTTTCGTCGCCAACGGCTTTTTCCTTCTAGAAATCAATGTCGGGGCTGCCATCGCATTGGGCGTCTATGGCGGCGGGGGGTTAGGCTTTCATCTCAATGTCGCCGGGGACACGCTACAGTACCAAGACCTCCTGGCCTATGTCGTCTTCATCTTGGTTATGATGATCTGTATCGAGCGGGTATCCGATCGTTTCCGTAAACGCATTTTCAATAAGGGAATTACTCTAAAGTAAGGATTGTTCTATGTCTCAAACGACTCTCATCACGAATGCCCGAATCGTAACACGGAGGGAGGATTTTGAAGGATCTCTCGTTGTCGAGGATGGGCTGATTGTAGAGATCCTTAAGGACCGCTATCTGCCCGAAGCTCTGGATGCGCGCGGGCGGTGGTTGATCCCCGGAGTGATCGATACCCATACCGACTATATCGAGAAAGAAATCGCGCCGCGCCCGAGTGCAGAGATCCCGCTTGAGCTGGCCTTTCACATGATGGATCAGAGAGCTCTAGCGACGGGCCTGACCACGGTGCTCGGTGCCGTCCGCGTGTCGGCGGATAAAGAAAAAGGGGGCTCCCTTTGGCGTCGCGACGGTTTGGAGCTGGGTCGTCAGTACGAGCGGCTCTCGAAAACGGCGAAAGCGCGCCACCTCATGCACGTGCGCTGGGATACGAATTTCCAACCCGTAGATCCCAAAATCGAGGTGCTGAAATCTTTCACGACGCTGGGAAATATTGTGTTTAACGAAAACATCCCCGGAGAACGCCAGTTTCGCGATCTCGATCATATTGCGGGTAAATGGGCTGAGCGGCGCGGTGTGTCTTTAGAAGAAGCACGGGTGTTGATTCGGCAGCAGATTGAGACGAACCGCGGTATCAACAATCGTCCCCAGATTCGGGACGCATTTTCCGGTGATATATCGCTCGGGAGCCACGATGATACGACCATCGATCACGTTATAGAAGCGCACGCCATGGGCTGTTCGATCGCCGAAATGCCGACGACTCTCGAGGCCGCTCAGAAGGCGAGAGATCTCGGGCTGATCGTTACTATGGGCGCCCCAAATTACTACCGCGGTGGGTCTCGCTGCGGCAACTTTGGCGCGCCAGAGGCATTGGAACGTGGTCTCGTCGACGTGCTATGCAGTGACTACCATTTTCCTTCGTTACTTGGGAGTGTATGTAAGATGTTTGCCGCAGGTATCGAACCATCGCGAGCTGTGAGTCTGGTGACTTATAACGCGGCTAAATCGCTCAATCGCGACGAAAAATTGGGCTCGATCGAGGTGGGAAAATTGGCCGACCTGACACTCTTCGCAGCTCATCCGAATTACGCCGAAGTCACCCATACTTGGGTCGGTGGCGAGTTGGTATATCAGTCATCGGAACAGGTTGGAGCCGAGCGTCATTCTGATGCACGTGCTCTGGTGAACGCGGTATAGAACCCGTTTTGTCGCCATGCCCCGACAGAGCGCGGCAACTACAAAAGAGGCAGTTGGGGAAATGTGCGGTTTGAATTGAACCTTACATCGCTTATTAACTCGCTAATATAATACATGACTTTCACCCATGCATCATTCATCCTTTCAGGCATGGAAAAACGAGATGCT
>JABSRG010000086.1 GCA_013215165.1 Opitutales bacterium
CTGACTTCCTTGATCGGAAGTCCGCCAGAGCCAACCACTTTTTAATTTTTTAGCGCATCCCTATGGGATGGCTGTGTCTAAATGTATGAAACGTGACGGCGTCATGTAGTCGGGCAGGTGTCCTTGAACGAACGCACGTAATTCCGACGCTTCCATGGTCGCTCCCGAACGTGTTGTATAATAAGCGACCAGGGAGAGTCGGTGTTTCTGAAGCTGGGCTCCGATAACAGCTACATGCTGAATGTTTCCGTGGCGGGTCAGGCAAGTTTCGATCTCTCCCGGCTCGACGCGGAAACCGCGAATTTTGAGTTGCCCGTCGGCTCGGCCTAAAAACTCGATATTCCCATCGGGTAGGTAACGCGCGATATCACCTGTGTCATACAGGCGTTCTCCTGATTTAGAAAATGGATTGGGGATGAAGCGTTCAGCAGTAAGATCGGGGCGTTCGCGGTAGCCACGGGCGAGATTGTCTCCTCCTGCATACAAGCGACCGAATGTGCCAAATGGGACGGGGTTGAATGAATCGTCGAGCAGATAGATGGTGGTATTATCGAGTGGCTTGCCGATTGGCGGCGGCACATCGAGCTTATGCGGTAGATCCCCAAATGCATATGCGGTAATAACGTGTGTTTCTGAAGGGCCGTAATGGTTGTGTAATGTGCAATCAGGATGACGCTCCAGGAGACGTGTCATCGCCGGGGTGAGGATCAATTGTTCACCCGTAGTAATGACCTCTCTCAATGCAGAAAGCACTCTATCGCGGTCCGCATACTCCGCTGCCATTTGTTGGAAAATACCCACCGGGAGGATGCATTTTTCAACCTGTTCCTCGATGAGAAGTTCGACTAACGCATCGATGTCACGCCGCTGCTCTTCGGTGGGCAAAACCAATGGGGCACCTGATCCCAAAGCAACGAAGATCTCATGAAAGCTCGCGTCGAAAATGAGGGATGCAAACTGCAAGGTGGTCGCAGGCCAAAGGTGTGCATCGCGATGCCAAAGGATCAAGTTGCGGAGAGCGACATGGCTCAAAGCGGTGCCCTTGGGCCGGCCCGTTGAGCCTGAGGTGTAAATGATGTAGAGGAGGTTTTCCGGGTGGAGCGAAACCGTGGGAGCATGATCTGGCAAGGTCCCAAGCTCGGAATGCAGTTCCTCATAGACGGAGCCGGCTACGGCTGATGACACTTGGACACGGTTCCGAGAAGCTCGGTCGGTCAGAAGGATGGGTGCCGCACTGTCTTCCAGCATAAACTAGAGGCGGTCTTGAGGATAGGCTGGATCTAGGGGGAGGTAGGCGCTACCTGCCTTAAGGATCGCCATCATTCCAACAATCAGCTGCGGGGAGCGTTCCATACAGATGCCGATAGCGACATCGGGTCCTGCACCGTGCGCGATGAAGTAGTGGGCTAGGCGATTAGCAGCCGATTCGAGTTTCTGGTAAGTCCAGCTTGAGCCCTCGAAACGTATAGCTGGAGCTGCCGGTGTGCGTTGCGCTTGATAACTAAACCAGTCGTGCACCCAGCGTGTTTCATCAAACACTTGATGCGTCGTATTAAGGGTGTGCACTGTATGATTCCACTCTGCCGCGTCCATGAGCGGCAGCTCGGCGATGGGGGTGTCAGGACGCTCTATCGCGCCTTCGAGGAGTCGCACAAAGCGTCCGCAGCCGTCTTCGATGGTGATCGAATCAAAGATATCCGCGTTGTATTCGACCCAGCCAGCGTAGCTCGTATCGGTTTCGCGCAAGTTGAAGGTGTAGTCAAATTTCACCGAGCTGACTTCAGGCAGCAGGAGTGACATATACGCATCGCCTAATGCTGATGCTTCAAACTTAGGCTGAAACACAAAGAGGATCTCAAAGAGTGGGTTTCGATCAAGAGACCGCTCTGGGCTGAGTGCTTCAACGACTTGCTCGAAGGGCACATCTTGGTGCTCCCATGCTTCGTTTGTGGTCTGTTTGAGCTGGTCTAAAAATGCCCAAAATGACATGCGCAATTCCAGCTGAGAACGGATTACGAGTGTATTGGTAAGGAAGCCAATCAAAGACTCGGTTTCTGCCCTGGTTCGTCCGGCAACGGGCGTGCCAATCGATAGATCCTTGAGGCCTGTGTGGCGGTAGACAAAGGCCTTAAAAGCCGCCATCAACACAATGAAAGGAGTCGTGTTCTGAGCTCTGGCAAATGCTTCAACGCGCTGGCGCAATGCCTCAGATATGGAAAATTCGGCCTTGGCTCCATGGTGTGTCGGCGCGGCGGGTCGGGGTCGATCGGCAGGGAGTTCACAGAGTTCGATTCCGGCAAGCTTATCGGTCCAATATTTTAAATGATTCGTCTGTGCTTGTTTTGCTTCATCGCTGCGTTGCCAAACACAGTAATCGTCCAGCTGTATCTTGAGGGGGTCCGTTGTCTCAATTGTATAAGCCTTCGATAATTCCTCGGCGATTAAACCTAATGAATGGCCGTCACAAATAATGTGATGCAGGGTGAAGAGGAGCCGTGCATGGCTGTCTTCTAAGTGGATCAGGTGGAGACGAAATAAGGGGCCGTTGGCGAGGTCGAATCGGTGATTCAGCTCGCTGTGAACAAGATGCTTCAGTTCGGACTCGCGATCGTAGCCAAGGATGTGAGACAAATCACTCTGTGTAAATGTAAACGCTCGTGTTGCTTCGCTTGGTGGCAAGACTTCCTGCATGGGTCCGTCAGGCCTATCCACGAAACGTGTGCGCAAACTCTCATGGCGTTCGACGACTCGACTCATTGCGATGGGAAGCTCGGCTGCATTCAGCTTCCCATGAATATCTAGGACGCCCGGCACATTGTAAGCCGGGTTGCCGGGGTCGAGCTGGTCGATAAACCAGAGGCGTTGTTGCGCGAATGAAAGTGGGCACGGTGATGCCACATCTCTTGGCTTGATCGCACCGCTGGATTCCACCGACGAGTCAGCATCAAAACCCTCCTCGGCGAGGAGCATTTCCATCAATGCTTTCCTTTTCGCGTCGAGGTCCATGACTTTAGATTTCGATCTCCTCCATCTCGATATCACTTCCGGTAGCAGCGTTGGATTGAAGCATGATCACGCTCAGGTGCGTGAGTGCTTCTTCGGTAAGGGCATGTAAAGTCGGGCCTTCTAAAATGCGTGCCATGGGTAGACTGATTCCCAGTGTGCGCTCCACTGAGTTCTTAACCTGAACGGCAATCAACGAATCGACTCCAAGTAAGAGCAATGAGGTGTCACCGGGCAGCTCATCTGAAGTTGTTTGAAGAATATCGGCGATGATCTTGGTCAGTTTTGTCAGCAGCCAATGCATACGCTGGTCTACAGACTCGATGGATCGCAGCGTCTCGATGACATCTTCAGATGCATTGCTTACTGGGGTCTCAACTGCAACGGCGGCGACTCGTATGGCTAGCATCGGCATCAGTGCGGCCTGCGGGTCAGCTTCGAAGAGGTGCGCCCAGTCGACATCAATCAAGGCAAGAGCCGGCTCGGAGAACAGCATGGCAGATTCGAGCAGAGCGTAACCGCGGGTTGGATTGAACCGGCGTATGCCAAAATTTTCCAACTGAGTATGCGCGCGCGCGCCTATGGCAGTCGCAGCAAATCCTACATCGGACCATGGGCCCCAGTTTATTGTTTGGATGGTTGCCTCAGTCTCCAAGTGTGCTGCGGCGTCCAGAAATGCATTCGCAGCGGCATAGTTTGCCTGGCCATGTGCAGGCATGATCGAAGAGAAAGCGGAGAAAAGTTGTATGCGCTCTAGGTTAGGAGCGTCGAAAGTCTTGATGAGATTCAGTGTCCCGGCGACCTTGGGGGCCAGGACTTCGTCTAGCTTCTGTACGTCGAGCGATTCGATGGGACAGTCTTTCCATGAGCCCGCTGTATGGAAAATGTGAGAAACAGCAGGAATTTCCACTTTCAATGTCGCGACGGCCGACGGGTCACCGATGTCCAGCGATTTGTAATGAATCGATGGGTGTTCTAAATCATCAAAGCCAGAATCGGATCTAGAGCTTCGACCCACCAGTGTAATACGATGGACTCCCTCTTTTAGAAGTTGTTTAGCCGCGGTGCGCCCGATGCCTCCCAGTCCACCTGTGATCAGAGCGTGCGTGATGGGCTTTGGAGAAACCTGGCTTGGGTGGGTCTCTGTGGCTTCGACTAGGCGCAAGAGGTGGGGGTATCGTTTCGAAACGCGACGCGATCTTCTCCCGATCGACTTCTCAATACAGAAAGGATTTGTTCAGCTTTGGTTTGAACCGATGACTCTCTTTCCAAGTCAATAATCCCGCCCCACAGCTCGGGGTGTTCGATGGGTAGCACCTTTGCAAAGCCGCTGCGCAAGGCTTCAAATGGAAAAACTGTTTCCTCAGCGATTTGTTGAGCTTGTTCTGTAATTGTCCAGATTTTCGGTTCAGAACCGGCGCGTTTGAGATGCTTGATTGTTTCGGAGAGCTTGAGGAGATCTTCTGTAGAGTCCGTATGCTCGCCGAGCCAAAGTAGGGAACTAAAGTTGTCCGCGAGGTCTCGTGTGACTCGGATGCCTAAGTTCTCGAACGCTGATGTGACTTCTCCGTCCCCGCCAACAAGAGCAATGATGTCTGGAGTTGAGCTCGTGTTCTCGTAAAAAGAACTCGGAACGGGCGACCATTTTTGAACGAAAGCGACACCTCCCAAAGAAGCAGCATTTTGCGGCACATCATTGCTCTCCAAGATCCGTTTGTGTTTCCAGTCTTCGATGAGTGTATCGAAGTCACTGCCTGAACGATCAAACGATTGGGTGTGCGCGGCGAACTGGTTTTTTAGAGTCTCCAGCCCGGGTAGCATATCCAGCATCTCGGCGTTGGATGGACCGAAATCCAAGAGTGCGGCTATCTCACTTACGCCTGCATCAATGAGTTTTTCGACCATTGCCTTGGTAGAATCCACTGTTCCGAGCAGCGCGCGGCTTTCGTAGAATCTGTCGAAGACAAATTCGACAAACTCGTCCAGGGCGGCGCCTTGAAGGTTATCAACATCGACATCTCTTCCTCGAGCTGCTGCGAGTCCCTTGAGCAAATGAATGTTCTCCTTTAGGAACTGGGTGAAGGGTGGCTTGACGATACGGCGCACGGATTCATCATCGTCACCGACAAAGGTGTGCAGCATGACAGTGATTCGACCTGTCTCTGGATCGAAGCCGGCATCGCTTCGGGCTTTGCGATAAAGCGCAATTTTCGCCTTGAGCTGATCGACGTCCTGGTCGAGCAGGTGCGTCAGAATGTTGGCGCCTAGGCGACCGGCTGTTTCGAAAGTCTGAGGGTTTGCCGCAGTCGTGATCCAGAGTGGTAGCTCGGGCTGGACGGGAGTTGGGTAAATTCGGACTGCTGTTGATTCGCCTTTGCCATTGGCAACCTCGACAGTCTCACCGCGCCACAGCGCTTGTAGCTGTTCGATACCCTTAAATAAAAGATCGTGGCGTTGTGCGAAATTATCTGGAGCAAGGCAGAAATCGTTGGGATGCCATCCAGAAGCGAAGGAAACTCCAGTGCGCCCATTGGATAGGTTATCCACCATCGACCATTCTTCGGCGATGCGAATGGGGTTGTGCAGTGCAAGTACTACGGAACCCGCCATGAGGCGAATATGTCGTGTCGACTCTGCCAAAGCTGCGTGCATGACCGATGGATTGGAATAGAGGCCACCGAATTCTGTAAAATGGCGTTCAGGGATCCATGCACTGGAGAAACCCTGGCGATCAGCAAATCGAGTGGCTTCACGGATGAGTGCGTAGGAAGCATCCCTGCCCGGGCGTTCAGTGCCGTTGAAGAACATCACGCCGAAATCGATCGCTCGAGACTGAGTCGGGTTGTGTTGCGTCGATACTTCAAATTCGACGACTTGGCTCCATGCATCAGCAGATTGTGGTCGGACAAATATTTGGATGGATGCCGTGTGCGGAGCTGTCTGATGCAGGGTGACTTGCTGGGTGCCCGATCCGGCCAATTTCGAGACTTTTGGGCGATCCGTCAGTGTGTGGTGGTGGACGCGAGTAATTGACTTACCCAAGACCGAGCTTGCTGCGGTTTGAGCAGTTTTAATGAGCTGGGGCGGATCGTAATCGAAGCGTTCGAATCGCTTTTCCCAAACGTGTGTATCGCTCGCGTGCGCCTGAGTCGGGAGCTCCTTGCCCAGGAGACTGTCTTCGTTCGTATCGAGCGCGGGCAGGCTATCGATCCAGCAGCGACGCTGTTCAAAGGGGTAGGTGGGCAGACTGGTTTTGTTAAAGCTGCCGATAGGGAAGAGTGCTTGCCGGTCGAGCGCACCTGATTCGGTGAATGCGATGCAGGTATCGTTTTGAGAGCTTTGACCAGATATGAGGGCAGCTTTTAGTTCTTTTAAGTTGCTGGCCGTGGTTGCCCAGCGATAGTCCAAGACTGCGCGGCCCCAGGCCACTGATGCACACAGATCGCGCAGAGATGGGAGGTTGTCGCCTTCGAGAAACTCAATCCAGCGCTGTTTCAGTTCTCCGAGCTGATTCTCTGTGCGCGCGGAGATGACAAAGATCTCGGGTACATCAGGTTGATAAGTTCGGTCGGACTTCTGATGGCATTCGCGAATCAGCATATGTCCGATCGATCCACTGGAACCGAAGGAACTGACACCGGCGATGCGCTGGTCATAAGTAGACGGCCAATCGATATGCTCGGTAGTGATCGTGGCCGGGATCTCGTCCAGACTCATGGCTGGATTGACTTTTTGGAGGTGAAGGTGTCGCGGGATCTGTCCGTGGTGTACGCTCAAGGCGGCTTTGATGATGCCGCCGATACCCGCAGCCGATTCCATATGGCCGAGGTTTGTTTTGAGTGAGCTGAGCACCAAGGGTTTCTCGGAGGTATGTCCTTCGCGATAGACGCGCCCTAGGGCTTCGATTTCGATCGGATCACCCAGAGAGGTGCCGGTGCCGTGTGCTTCGACATAGCCGATGTCTCCCGAGGTCAAATTGGCGTTTTCGAGGCTCTGCCGGATAATATTTTCCTGTGACGGTGCGTGTGGGACGGTGAGACCACTGCTGGCACCGTCTTGGCCGATGGCACTGCCTGCGATGCAGGCGTAGATGCGGTCACCATCACGCTGTGCATCGCCAAGTCGCTTGAGCACTACGACACCGCAGCCTTCGCCCCGAGCATAGCCGTCAGCTGAGGCATCAAAGGTTTTACAGCGACCGTCGGAGGAGAGCATTTTCGCCTTTGAGATCGCGATGGAATTGTCAGGTGTGAGTATGAGGTTCACGCCCGCTGCGAGCGCCATATCGCTATCGCTTGTCCTCAAGCTTTGGCAGGCCTGATGGGTGCTGATGAGTGACGATGAACAGGCGGTGTCTACAGTGAGGCTCGGGCCATTGAAGCCAAAGAAATAAGCGAGTCGACCAATGGCCATATTGGCTGCGTTGCCCGTTGCATAATAGGCGTCGATACGGCGTTTGTCGTCGCTCCTCAAGAGCTCAGCATAATCGACGACGGTTAGACCGACAAATACGCCGGTTTTGCTGCCCTTCAATGTCGTTGGATCGATGGCGGCATCTTCGAGTGATTCCCAAGCAGTTTCCAATAAGATACGCTGTTGGGGGTCCATGCTAATGGCTTCGCGGGGTGTGATCCGGAAAAACCGTGGATCGAATGCATCCGCGCGGTCAAGAAAAGCACCATATCGGGTGTAGAGCTTGCCGGGGGTCTGCGGTGTTTTATCGAAAAAACGCTCGGTTTCCCAACGCTCGCTAGGCACAGCCTGAATCGCGTCGAAGCCCTCACTGAGTTTTTGCCAAAATGATTGTGGGCCTCTTACGCCGCCGGGGAATCGGCATCCGATTCCGACTATGGCAATAGACTCGGAATTTCGCGCTTTCAAAGCGGACAATTCAGCCTGCTGTTGCTTCACTGCAACGAGCGCTTTCTTAAGCCTGTCGTGAAAGGGGCCTGGTTTTTTAGAAACATCGCTCATCGCTCATTAACACTGAATATCAAACGAAAATGCGGCTGCTTGTCTGATAACATTTTCTCAATAACCGAAGCCGTATTCGTCCATGTTTCGAGACCCAGAACAATGTCTAATTGGGTACAGAGAACTAATGGATTATCACATAGCATAGCAGTCGATCCAGTGGCTATGGCAGTGGGCATTGATGTAAACGAAAAATGACGATTTTCACTCTTTGGAGAATCCGGATTGTTTTCACCGGGGCTTCTGGTTTGAAATCTAATGATGGCCGCATCGACAGAAAATATGGACCGCACGCTCTATGTGCTGTCGGGTATGACGGCTGTGGGTAAGACTTCGCTGGCTTTGCGCTGGGCGGAAGCAAATAATGCTGAAATTCTGTCCTGCGATTCGCTGCTTTTCTACCGTGGGATGGATATCGGAACGGCCAAACCGGACGCGTTAGAACGCAATCGCGTGCCTCATCACGGTATCGATCTCGTCGAGGTTGAGGAGCAGTACAATGTAGATCGTTACGTCGCTTATGCTCGCGCGGTGATCGAGGACATTCATCGGCGCGGATTTCGTGTACTGATAACCGGAGGAAGTGGTTTCTATCTAAAATCCTTTTTTGCGGCCGTGACTGATCAAGCGCTGGTATCCGCTGAAATTCGGGAGCGAGTAGCCCACCTATATGAGCGAGGGGGCAACGAGGCTGTTTTGGCTGCGCTTGAGGCAGTTGAGGGGAATGATCTGTCATTAATCGATACACAGAATCCGCGGCGTACGGTTGCAGCCCTTGAACGCTGCTGGGGCAGCGGTCTGACATTGCAGGCACAACGTGCGCGCTTTGAAGCATTGAAATCGCCTTTTGCTGATTACCCTAAGCAGACATGTATCCTCACTCGGGAGCGTGAGGTGATGTTTGAACGCATCGAGGCGCGCGTCAGGCAAATGTTGAATGCCGGTTTGATCGATGAGGTCAGCAAACTGCGTAGCGCCGGACTTGAGAGAAATCCTTCAGCGGCTCGGTCGATTGGTTATCGCGAGGTATTGACGTGGCTCGATGCCAAGGAGGGGGGTCTCGAAGCACTGACGGAGGCTATCGTGGTCAATACACGGCGCCTGGCCCGGCGTCAGCGAACGTGGCTTCGACACCAAATCTCGGTGGATCAATGGTTGGACTTAGACAGCGTTGAAGAGTCCGACGCGGTTGATCAGCTCTTCGCTGCAGATTCCAAATCACTCGGCTGACTTAAATACTTTTCTTCACAGCCATCCCATAGGGATGCGCTAAAAAATTAAAAAGTGGTTGGCTCTGGCGGACTTCCGATCAAGGAA
>JABSRG010000087.1 GCA_013215165.1 Opitutales bacterium
TGACTTCCTTGATCGGAAGTCCGCCAAAGCCAACCACTTTTTAATTTTTTAGCGCATCCCTATGGGATGGCTGTGATCCTACATATGAAAGCCGTCCCTTTTGCTTACATCGAAGCCATCTTGGCAGCGATGTTGATGTCCACCGTCCCCGTGGTCATTCGAGGTATCGAGGCAGACGCCTGGGTCATCGGTATGTTTCGCCTAGTTTTTTCCACCCTGATCGTGGGCACCGTGGCGCTACGGGCGAAGAAGTTCATTCAGCTCAATCGCAAACAATGGGGCGGGCTGATATTTATAGGTATTTCATTCGGACTGCACTGGATGGGTTTCTTTTGGAGTATCAAGCTTGCCAGCGCGCAGATGGGCATGATCTCAGTCTCGACCTACGGGATTTGGGTGATGATCCTCGGAGCACTTTTTCTCGGGCACCGCATGACGCGATTTCACCTAGTCGGCCTGAGTATGGCTATCGCAGGAACCGTCCTAACCGGTGGAAGCATCGACTTTAATGCCTTGGGCCCCTACGCGCTCTGCGGCTTTATCAGCGGCGTCGCTTCAGCCTTTTTCTACGCGATCTTACCGATTTTCCACCAGCGCATGACCGCCGTGCCCATGTCACAACGCACGCTGGCTCAATATGGTTGGGCGATCCTGATCTTCTTGCCCACCGCCCCTCTCGGCGATTGGAACCTCTCTGCCGGGAGCATTTTGGGTCTCATCTATCTAACTATTTTCGGCACTGTGATCAGCCATACACTGTGGATCAAAGCTACCAGCGCCCTTCCCACGACGGTTTCAGGTATCCTATACTACTTCTACGTGCCTACGGGCTGCGTCGTGAGCTACCTGACCCTGGGAGAAAAACTAACCACCGGTCAGATCGTAGGCGCAGTGTTGATTGTAGTTGGCTCAATCGTTGGAATCGTTGGACCCAATTTCCGGAAAAGCACCGGCCGGCCCGACCCGCAATAGCCCCTATTTTCCCTGCTTCTCTAGCTTACCGAGAATCCCCACGATAAAACTTTCGGAGTAACCAGCTAAGAAGCACCAAACAAACAACTGCCCCAAGTCAGTAACGGTAGCCGGGCGCAATTTAAATACTGTCTGCATCGTCAACAACTGCCCAGAAGCATCAGGGCGGTCGAAAGACGGAAAAAGATTCGTGGCGATGAGCCCTTCCCCATCCACGCCAGTCAGAATACCCGACATAAAAAGCAAATAAGCCACCCCGGCCATAAACGCACCGTATAAACCGGGCTGTAATACAGCGACCCAACCACGGCTCAAACGCAACAAACCCTCCGCATCTACCTTCGGCACACGCCGCACCAAAGCTAGCAATGCCCCGAGTCCGCCAACCAGGAGGCACAGAGGCGTTGCCCCCAATTTCTCGGGATTAGAAAGACTGGCTAAAACAAGACCCAAGATGATGATGAGCAATCCAGACTGAATCCAAAATAACCGATTCATGATCTGGCTCTGCAACTGCACTCGGTGCTCAGAGGTCATCGCATCCATCACCGCACGTTGAGGATAGGAACCGAAGCCGGCAATACATGACTTTCACTTTTCTCGCCGGCGAGAATCCGCTCATCTCAATAGAGATTCGACAAGCAGCACTCTTTGGCCTCATTCATCATCATGGACTCAGAGTCAGCGCGCGCCGTAGTCGATACCTGGATGGAAATCTTGGGCTACACCGGGCCATACTTCATGACCGAGTTACCAGGTGGATTTTCCGGCGATATATTGTGGCTGGCAGAATCACCAAAAGATGCCTTCGAGCCTTTTGTAGCACGATTCTTCCCGATGTCGCGAGCAGGGCGTTTTCAAAACGTATATAAGACTTTAGAGATCTGCCAAGCCGCACAATTTCCGGCAAACTGTCCCATGATGCTCGATCTTCCCGAGAAGATAGAAGAGGAAGATGCCGCCCGTGTCTGGGGAGGTATGGCCTACAGCTATATTCGCGGACATTCGCTTGGGCGGACACTGCTTCAGCATAATTCTGAGACTGCTTACGCGCTCGGCCAAGAAGCTGGAAAGCTACTCTACCGTTTTCACAGCCTCGACATTCCCTGTCGCCCTCGCGCAGATGTCGTGAGAAAAACCATCCTCAAATATGAACGCTCTCAGGAAGCGCTCTACCGCTTGGGGATTTCGTTCGCCGGCCAAGATCAAATCGAACCCTTCATCGAGGAATCCTTGCCTAAAATGACAAGCTGGCCCGTGACGCGCGTCCATGACGACTTCCACCCCCGCAACCTGATCGAGAAACAAACGCGCATTCAGGGCGTCATCGATTTTGATCGGATGGATGACGACGATCCCATCCAAGACCTGCGGAAAATACCTTGGTTTACCCTTCCTCTGAGCGCAGAATTCGCTTCGGCTCAATTTCAGACCTATGCTGAAGTCGCCCAAGCCCCAGACCTGTGGCAGCGCTACAATCTCTATGTTGCGATGAGCATCTCGGCATCACTGGTCTGGATGGCAGGCCGCGAAGATCGCGCAGGCTTAACCCGCTTTCAGCAACAGATCATGGAAATCGTCAATACTCACGACTTCCACGACGGCGGCCCACCGAGTTGGTTTCAAGAAAGCCATTAGAGTTAAATCCAAATTATTAATAAGGCCTGTTGGTAAAACTCATCTCGGGCCTCTCAACCGATAATCTACAGCCGGCTCGGCGAGCTGGCGCCACCACACAACCACCTTTCGTAGGGTGATCGCGACAGCGATTGCCCCAAGGCGGATGGACACCACAGCCGGACCAACGTAGCTTAAACGAGTCCCGTCCTACTGATAATCCGCGGGTTTAAAGATGCGGAAAGTCGTGGGCTCTGTGTCGACTGCTGAGAGCGCGGTGAGTGCAACGACAGCGCGGGACATGGCCGATTCGTTGGTCTTGTGCGTGGTCAATACGATCGAGGCAAAGGGTTCGCCCGTAATCTCAGTCTGGCGCACGGAAGCAATGCTGATTTCGTGCTCAGAAAGGACTTTGGCTACTTCGGAGAGGGTGCCGACCTCATCTTGGACGCGGATACGACAATAGAAAGCTGTCTCAATATGTTCAGGTGCAGCCAGCTGAACTTCCTCCTGAATGTCCAGGCCCGTATCGTCCTTGGTATCGAGCGAACTCGAACGTCGTGCCAGCGCGATCACGGCATCGGCGATGTCGCCAATAACAGACGAAGAGGTCGCGTCTTGGCCAGCTCCTCGGCCAATGAGAACCGTCGTGCCCACTACGTCGCCCGTAATACTCACACCATTGTAGACCTCATCGACATCGGCAATCACTTCGCCCTTTGCAATCAGACAAGGGACTACGCGAAGCCAAAGCGCATTGGTCTCAAAATTCCGCGAGATAATGCCGAGGAGTTTTATCTTATAGCCGAGGCGGTTGGCCATATGGATGTCTTCAGCAGTGATCTTACGAATGCCTTCAACAACGGCCTCGCCATCGAGATCGAGCCAGCGTCCATGAGCTAGGTAAGCCAGAATGACGGCCTTATGGGCCGCATCGATTCCATCGAGATCCAGTGACTCGTCAGCTTCGACGTAGCCGAGATCTCTCGCATCTTGAAGGGTTTCCTCAAAGGCGAGCCCCTCACGCGCCATCCGTGTCAGGATGTAGTTTGAGGTGCCATTCAGGATTCCGAAAATCAGTTTGAAGCGGTTGGCCACAAGGCCTTCTTGCAGAGCTTTAATCACCGGAATTCCCCCAGCGACACTGGCTTCAAAGAAAAAGGGTGCGCCATTCTCACGCGATACCTGGAAAAGCTCCTTACCGTAGTCACAAATCAAGGCTTTGTTAGCAGAGACCACTGCTTTACCGTTTTTGAACGCGGCTAGGGTGAGGTCGCGGGCAAGGTCAGTCCCCCCCATCAACTCACAAACAATATCAATGTCTGGATCGTTGACGATACTCTCCAAGTCGGTGGTGATGCATGAAGGATCGATTGCGATATCGCGGGGTTTGTTGATGTTGCGGACACCAGCGCGGGTAATCTCGAGACGCACACCAAGTCGAGCCTCAAGGGCCTGACGGTTATTCTCGATATTCTTCCAAACGCCTTGGCCGACTGTGCCGAGGCCGAGGAGTCCGATGCGAATGACGGATGGATCGTTCATGAATTACGTAAAAAGCGATTTTCGGTGCCATTGAGCAGGCGCTTTATGTTGGCCTTGTGCCGCACCAAGATGAGTAGAGCAATCAGGCAAGAAAACGCGATGTAAGACCCAGACATCCCAAATAGAAATGCGAGCAGCGGCATGCTCAAACCAAACAAGATCGATGCCAGGGACACATAGCGTGAGGTATAAAATGCCATAAGCCATACCCCAAGTCCGGAAAAGAGAACCAGAGGCATCATAGCTAGCAGGCCACCCATGGTCGTCGCCACGCCTTTCCCTCCTTTGAATTTGATAAAGACCGAGAAGCTGTGACCGAGAATCGCAGCGGCGAGACCCAAGATCGAAAGAATCTCAGGATCCGACTGCACTCCCATGGATTGCATCTGCGGCCACCCAGCAGCGACAAACCCCTTGAGCGCATCCAGCGCAAAACATAGATTCCCGGGGCCCTTTCCCAAAACCCGTTTGACGTTGGTCGCCCCAGGATTACCGCTCCCCTCCGCAAAAATATCGACGCCTTTACTCTTGGCGATGATGACCGCGAAAGAAACGGACCCAAACAAGTAGCCGATGACGAGGACAGCAATGATCTCAATGGGAAACATAAAAGGGCTTTCAGCCGTCTAAAAACGCACCACGCGCGTTTTCAGGATCGCCTGATGGTTACTTATCCGCGCCATCGCCGCATCCGTTGGTTCTGAATCGAGTTCAAAGACCGAGATGGCGGTGCCCCCCTCCATGCGCGCGAGTGACATGTTGGCGACGTTAACACTCTCCTCACCGAGGATGGCACCGATATTACCGATGATGCCAGGAACATCATTATTTTGCAGACAAAGCAAGGTGTGGGTGGGAGTAAAATCGATAGCGCGCCCATCGATGTTTACGATGCGCGGCTGGTTGTATTTGCCGATGAGCGTGCCAGCTGCCGACGCGATCAGGTCACCATTCTCACAATAAGCCTCAACCTGGATCAATTCGCTGTAATCCCCCTCATCTGAAGACTTGATCGCTGTCACCTTGGTGCCCAGTTCTTTCATCTTGGCCGGCGCATTGACATCGTTGGCTGCTGCAGTAATGCGAGAAAGGAACCCAAGTTGGATAGCGCGCGTGAGGGGCTGAGCATCGAGCTCTATAATCTTTCCGGAGTATGTGATCTTCAACTCCCCGACCTGACGATGGGCCAGTTGCTGAATAAAGGTGCCAAGGCGTTTCCCAAGTGTGAGGTAAGGAGCGAGCTTCTCTAAAGTGCGCGCGTCCACCGAGGGCATATTCACTGCATTCTGGATGACACCCTCCTTTAGCGTGGCCGTAATCAATTCTGCAATTTCGATTCCCACACTCTCCTGAGCCTCCGCCGTCGACGCACCGAGATGCGGGGTGAGGACCACATTGTCCATACTGCGGAATGGATGGTCTTCAGGAAGCGGCTCTACCTCGAATACGTCCAATCCCGCCGCTGCGACCTTGCCAGCCTCAAGCGCTTCAAGCAGGGCAGCTTCCTTGATGATGCCACCACGAGCGACATTGAAAATACGCACACCATCCTTCATCCGAGCAAAAGCAGCCTCATCGACCATATGCCGCGTCTCGTCAGTCAAAGGCATATGCACCGTAATATAGTCGGCCCGCTCAAATCCAGTATTGAGATCGACACACTCGATGCCCAATGACTTCGCCCGGTCCTCCGTTAGGTAAGGATCGTAGGCCAGCACATTCATCCCAAATGCCTGAGCACGCAGTGCCACCTCGCGACCGATGCGACCCAGCCCGAGGATCGTCAGCGTCTTCCGATAGAGCTCTTTTCCCGGATACTCTTTGCGGCCCCATTTACCAGCCTTCATGGATGCTGCTGCCTGCGTTATGGGACGTGTGCCACAGATCATGTGGGTGAAGGTTAATTCCGCCGTCGCGATCGTATTACCGCCAGGCGTATTCATCACGACCACGCCATGCTCCGTCGCCGCCGCCAAATCGATGTTGTCCACACCGACGCCAGCACGACCTACTGCCTTAAGCTGTGGAGCTGCAGCGAACACATCGGCTGTGATCTTAGTCTCACTACGCACGGCAATCGCGGATACATCTTTTACCAGATCGAGGATCTTCTCGGGTGACGAACCGTAGGCCTCGATGACTTCAAAGCCTTCCTGTTCTTTCAGAAAGGCCACACCAAGAGGAGAGATACGGTCGGCTACTAGGATCTTCATGAGTGAGTTGGGTTTTCGGAAAATCGCGAAGCGGAGGAAAAAAGCACCCGCCGCCGGAGATGGCAATCCGGTATTACAGTAGAAATTCGCCAAGTCTAAGGCTCGACGGGATTCATTCGCGAATGGATGCAGATCTTCGCGGATAGTTTTAGGTGCGTTTTGAGCAACAAGTTCCTCGATACATTTTGGACCTAAATCACAACTATCCCACAGATTACGCAGATATTCACAGATCTTTATGAATAAGAGAGATTTACGAAAAAGAGAATCGTCCACGAAATTCTGTGAGATAAGGCGTATTGATACTTCGCCAATTCGAAGGATATCCATGTAACTTTCATCCTTCTGGAGAATAATCATAAACACCTGATAACAAAATACTTATATATGCAATCTGTGGTTCATGGAAAATTAGGATTTCTATGCGGTGACTGTGAACCTAAATGCATAAAGAGCCCAAAAAATTAGCGTTTATTCGCGTCCATTCGCGGATGAAATTGCACCAGTGAAGAGCAATGTCTCCATGCGTTCCATCAATTGTTAACCAGATATAATTTAAGGATAACTTATAAGCTTGCCACAGCTTACTACGGAATCATGGTCCCGCCACTTCTATGCATCACTCGACTCACAAACGACTCATTCCAGTAATCGGCTGCGCGCTCTCATTTCACGTCCTAGCCGCTAACGAACGCCAAAATTTATCTATTCTCGATCCCTATGTGCTCACGGCAAACCCGGTAGCCAACTCCACTCCCACGACCACCTTTGAATCCCCTGTCTCCAGCCTGACCTACTCACCGTGGGTGGACGTTCAGGCGCGAAATTTGAATGAACTGCAAGGGGACATTGCGGTGCGCGGGGGGACCTTTGAAAATACTGGGTTTATTATCGGGGGCTTGCCAATCATGGATCCACAGACCGGACATTATGCTGCCGAGCTCCCCATCAGCAGCCGTATGCTAGCCGATCCGGAAGTCGCTTTAGGCTCCGCCCAAACCCGTAAAGGTTTCAACGCCTCCGTCGCTTCGATCTCTCTAGACTTTGCATCAGCCCAGTCCGCTTTCAGTCACCGCATTTTTGCCGGGTCGGATGCCTTATTCGGATTCGACCTTTATGGGGCACAGGCCTTCGGAGCATCGGGATGGGCTGGTGAATACAGCATCGCATACTCCGAGAATAACCAAGAGGACTTCGGCGCAGACCACCAATTCGAGCGCATTACGGGTCGAGTAGAGTGGGTCGATGAGGACTCACGTTTCAATTTTATGGTTGGACACCAGGATAAGGAGTTTACATGGCCCTATCTTTACGCTCTGCGCGAACTACATGATTTAGTGGGTTCAAGTGGCATCGAAGGCGAAGACGTCGAGACCACCCTTCTACTGGCAACTTATGAGCGCCAATCCGGGGATATAAACTGGGAAATTGGTGCAGCTTATCGCCAAAATTTGGACGACTACGAATTTGATGTGGCACAGCCCGGACTCTTCAACGCATTCGAACATGATACCGACTACGCTGTGGCACGCATCGCTGCCGCCGCTCCTCTATGGAATGGACAGTGGACCACGTCGGCACTCGTCGCCTATGACGCCATAAAATCCACCGCGCTGGTCTTTGGAGAGTTCGACGACCGTACCTATACAGCCCTCACCACAGATTGGTCGGGTACGGTCCACGAATCGGGGCGCACCCGCCACTCGGCCAGTTTTGGCCTACGCCTCGACGACACCAACCGCGACAGCACGGCCGTCTCGCCATTCGCACGCTACAGCATAGACGTGGAGCGCAACGCCGGCATATGGACTGCATTCCTCGACCTAAGCCAAAGCACGCAAGTCGCGGGCTACACTGCCATCGCAGGCAATCCCAACGGCGGCCTTTTTCGGGGCAATCAAAACCTAGATCGCGAGTTCGCGCGCTCAGCTGAAATCGGCCTCGGCTTCGACGGCGAAGGTTACGCCATTCGCAGCCAGCTCTTTTTCCGCCAAGACGACAACCTCGTCGACTGGACTTACCAGAGTGGCTCGCTCTTTGCCCGCAAAGCAGAAAATCTCGATCTCGAAACCTGGGGAGCCGAGCTATTTGCCGAGGTCAATACAGCCTGGTATCGCCTCACTTTTGCCTACACCTGGCTCGATAAGTCGCCCGACTACGGCTCTGTCTCTGACCTAGTCGATGCCAGTTTCTACGCCCTAAACTATGCCGAGCATCGGGTTACACTGGGTGCTGTGGTTTCACTGACCGATGCTATCGAGCTCAGTTGGGATAACGAGTGGCGTGCCCAAGAGCCCAACTCCCTCCGCAGTAGCGACGACACAGCCTGGCTCTCCCACCTCAGCTTATCGGCCACAACCCTGGACAGCCGCCTCCGCTTCCAACTTTCCATAGACAACCTGCTCGACGAAGACTTCGAAGAGGTCCCCGGTGCCCCCGGACAAGGTCGCCAGGCTTCATTCTCGGTGTGGATGAGTTATTGATTGGATTTCACAGCCATCCCATAAGACCTGATGGCGGAGATCAAACCTGAGTATTGATGGGCTGTAGCGGTTGATCGTGTC
>JABSRG010000088.1 GCA_013215165.1 Opitutales bacterium
ACACGATCAACCGCTACAGCCCATCAATACTCAGGTTTGATCTCCGCCATCAGGTCTTATGGGATGGCTGTGAAATTAGAATTGTAGAGTGATGGCGACAGCCATTGCTTGACTAGAGCTTTGACCCGCTCGACGGCAATCGCTCTCGCGATCACCCTACAAAACATCTGTGCGCCCCAAACTTCTGGTCGCAACCAGCTCACCATCAGTCCACTCGGAGCAGGAATTAAAGTATGCTAGATAGGCCTAAATGTGGAAGAGACTAATCTCGACAAACACCCACATTCGAGTAGAAATACCATGATGATTTCTGTGCGCAAAAGACGACTTCGCGATGACGAGGAACGTTCTGCCTTTTGGAAAGAACGATCTCCCTCGGAGAGGATTTCCGCTCTCGAAACTATCCGGTTATCACACACGCCAAAATATGCTCAACAGGCATTTCCAAGAGTTCTTAACATTACTCGAAGACAAAGAGGTTAAATTTATGGTAATCGGAGGCTATGCAGTCGCAGTGCATGGATTTCCGAGGTATACTGGTGACCTTGACGTTTTTATCGCCATCAGCAGACAAAATGCGAACAACGTCTTAGATGCTTTCAAGGATTTCGGATTTGGTGGACTTGGACTCACTGCTCATGATTTTCTTGAAGAAGAGATGGTTATAGAAATCGGGCGTGAACCGATGAAGATCCAAGTGCTTACTGGCATAGATGGAGTCACATTCAACGAGTGCTATAACAATTCAGTGATATTTGATATCGAGGGACAAAAAGTCCGTTTTATTGGTTTCGAGGAACTGATGAAAAACAAGCAGGCCTCGCCAAGAGCCAAAGATAAAATCGACCTGGAAGAACTCAGGAAAATCAGGCGATGATCACTCAAGTTGTCACAGACTTAACAAGTTATTTTGGGGAGAAATAGACTGCCCAAAATACGATCCGTTACCACCGACTGGCGGAAGATTGATAGTCGAGAAAAGGTTTATGCTTTTATAAGGAATTCGCGAACGAACGGCCCGTATCCCACTGCTACATGAACGCGCAAAGTATCTCATAAAAGCGGTGGTATATCGTAGTCGCCGATACGCCTAATGGAGCTCAGGGCGGAACCGAAAGATGACTATCGCCGCATACAGGGTCACCAGTCCGCTGGCGGTGAGGAGATATTGCATGCCGAACAAAGGCTCCAAAAATCCTAAGAGTGCTGATGCAATAGCGAAAGTCACTGCTGATGCCAACTTGTTGAGCATGAAAGTAGAGGCACTAACTCCCCCGATTTTGGCCAGCCATAATGAGAAAGTCACCGAGGCAACGGCACTCAGTATCGTGGTGATAGCATAGACGCCCACTGCCCAAAAAGGACTATCTGAAATAGCGAAGGTCAGCCGACCCACCGCCGCACACAGCCAGCCGCATGCCGTCGTCCACGCCAGACCCTTCCACTCGACGATCTTTGCAGAAATCATCACAATGAAGATGGAAATACCCGCGATGATCGCACCCACTTTGGACCAATCTGTCACGGTGAGTCCCAACTCTGCTGTAGCGTATAATCCCGCAAAACTGCCGAATGCGCTCGCGCCTACCTGAGCGATCTGGACGATGCATATGTATTTTAGCAATGTGCTGTTGCCGAGGACTTTGCTCATCCTGCTGAGCGTAGAACGCACATCACTTTTTTGCTCTTGGCCCACACCTGGATAAGTAGCTGCGAAGAGGGCAGAGCCTGCAAACAATGCACTGCACCCAATCAATACCCCTGTCCAACTACCTCCTGCAGCAACACTGAAGGCTGCAATGGGAGCACCGATAAAGGTAACCACCGCACCGATGGTTCGATAGACACCATTAGAAAAACTTCGCCGGGTTTCGCTGACCTGCTGCACGAGCGTATCTGTCATCACGAAGCTAGAACTAATCGCCGGCCCGAGTACCATGAAGATGAACGTGGCGGTATTGAAGCTCTCACCTGCCATCCAAAACATGAGCACACTCGAAAGCACTAGGGTAAACAGGATGCTACGCTTAGGCCCAATGGCTTCGCTTAAAAATGCTAAGGGGATCAATAAGATCGCTGTTCCCAGCCAACGGTAGGATAGCAAGATAGGAACAAACTTCTCTTCGAGCCCCAAGCCCTGAGTCACCCAGAAGGGCGTCACAAACATCTGCATCTCACGAGCAAGCGAGAGGCACGCAGCAGAGAGGCCGATGACGAGAAGCCGCCTTCGGGCTGTTGAATCGAGCGCGGCCTTCAAACCGGACGCTCAAAGTCCGCTCGGACTATGCCTTGGCAGTTAAGCTGTTCCACTGCTCCACCAATTCATTGACCACGGACGGATCTGCCAACGTAGTCACGTTTCCAATATCTTCACCCAGAGTGATGTTTCGCAGAATGCGGCGCATGATTTTTCCGGAGCGTGTCTTGGGCAAATCATGGGTAAAGAGAATTTGCTCGGGACGCGCAAACTTGCCGATCCCCTTATCGACCATGCCGACCAGTTCCTTCTTCAATGCGTCGCTGGTTTCAATACCCTGACGGACGGTCACAAATGCGACCAGGCCTTGACCTTTTATCTCGTGCGGCACGCCAATCACCGCGCTCTCAGCCACAGCTTCATGCTCGACAAATACACTCTCCAGCTCCGCCGTACCAATGCGGTGCCCAGATACATTCACGACGTCGTCGATACGACCCAAAATCCAATAGTAGCCGTCTTCGTCTTTCCGCACGCCATCACCTGGCAAATAGTATTTGCCGTCCCACTTACTGAAATACGTATCCTTGAAACGCTGCGGGTCGCCGTATACGCCGCGGAGCATGCCCGGCCAGGGATTTTTAATTGCAAGAATCCCAGCATTGACCTCTTCGCCTTCTTCAGTGAGCACGAGGGGCTCGATCCCAAAGAAGGGCACAGTAGCTGATCCCGGCTTTGTCGCGATAGCGCCCGGAATCGGCGTGAGCATGTGGCCTCCGGTTTCAGTCTGCCACCAGGTGTCGACGATGGGGCACTGGCTAGCTCCGATCTTTTCGTGATACCACATCCATGCCTCAGGGTTGATCGCTTCGCCCACTGTGCCGAGTAAGCGCAGAGAGGACAGGTCATACTTTTCGACCCAATGGTCTCCCCATTTCATAAAGGCGCGGATGGCAGTCGGCGCCGTGTAGAAGGTCGTCACCGCATATTTTTCGATAATGTTCCAGAAGCGGCCTTCATCTGGCCAATTCGGTGCCCCCTCATACATCACTTGAGTGATGGCATTTTGCATGGGGCCATAGACAATATAGCTGTGCCCGGTGATCCAGCCGACGTCGGCGGTGCACCAGTAGACATCTTCGGGCCTCATATCAAAGACGTATTTGGAGGTCAGGTAGCTATAGACCATATACCCAGCAGTCGTGTGGATGATACCCTTGGGCTTGCCTGTGGTGCCACTGGTGTAGAGAAGAAAGAGCATATCCTCAGCATCCATCTGCTCGGGCTCACAGTGGATGGCTGTGTGGCGAACGATGTCGTGGTACCAAACATCGCGGCCTTCGACCATGGGACAGGCGATTTCTACTCCATCCCGCTTGACGACGATGACCTGCTGCACGCAATCGAGGCCTTCGACGGCTTCGTCTACGATGGTCTTGAGACCTAGAGGTTTACCACGGCGGTAAGAGGCATCGCCGGTGATGACGGTGCGCGCCTCGCAGCCTTCGACACGGTCCTTAATACTCTCAGCGGAAAATCCAGCAAAGATGACCGTGTGGACAGCGCCAATACGCGCGCAGGCTAGACATGCGATCGCGAGCTCGGGCACCATACCGAGGTAGATCGCAACTCGATCCCCTTTCTTTACTCCTTGCTCGCTCAACGCATTGGCGAATTTATTTACCTCACGGTAGAGATCGAAATAGGTAAGAACGCGACTGTCGCCCGGCTCGCCTTCCCATATAATCGCCGCCTTGTTTTTATTGGGCCCATCAAGGTGCCGATCCACGCAGTTCACGGAGAGATTCGTCTTCGCCCCAGAAAACCATTTGAAAAAGGGTGCCTCTGAACGGTCGAGCACCGTATCCCATTTCCTATACCAGAAAAAGTCTTCGGCCACCTCGGCCCAGAAGGCTTCTGGATCTGCGATACTCTTTTCATAGAGTGCATCATAGGCTGCACGCCCGGAAATCTGGGCGTCCTTCACAAAGGTAGAAACGGGGTCGAATTTACGCTGCTCCGTAGAAACAGTCGTCATAGGGGAGGATTCTTCAGGCATGGCTAGTGTAGATAGGGTAAACAATCAAACGAGGTCGTCCAGATGTAGCAGGCGGCTAAGCTGGTCAAACCAGAAAGCCTTGAAACCGTCATCAAGCAGGCATCGCAGTAACTTTCCAGAACTCTAACGGCTACTGTGAGATGTATTTGAGGAAAATGTCTGGACACTGGCACGTAACAAAACCCTATTCCGTGAAGCATGCATAAGCACCCAAAAGAGCGCACTATCCCACCCTACTTTCAACTGACCTATGCGAAAGAGGACATCGCCTATCGGACTTACCAGCTAGGCACAGATATTTCCACTTGGGCGGAGGAATCTTACAAGGAAACCGGCGAGCAAATTCTGGGAGTCTGCATTCTCCGAGGAGGTGTGTTCTTTTTCAGCGACCTACTCAAGCAGATTGCCTATACTGTCGAGCCCTCTTATTGCCGCTGCCAGAGTTATTCATCCGAGGACAACACCCAGGGCGACACATTCAATATCACAGTGAAGCCTGAAGGTATTGAAGGGCGGCATGTTTTACTGGTGGATGACATTTGCGACAGTGGAAAAACACTGTCCAAAATGGTCGAATACTGCCAGGAAAACGGAGCCAAAGAAGTGCGCACCGCAGTTCTGATTCACCGCATCCACGAGGAATCTGTATATACCCCAGACTATACCGGATTTCGCTATGAGGGGAATGAGTGGTTTGCCGGATATGGGATGGAGGATAAAAACCACCGAGCTAATTATCCCGAGGTCTACATCATCAAGGGCAATTCGGTCGACTGAGCCAAGGCCCCACCCGCTCCAGCAGCCCGTCAATGAGCTTTGAGTTTTCCGCCACGAGCGGAGACATTTTCGGCTGTAACTTGGGATGGCAGGCAACTACCTGGTCCAGAATCTCAGCGACGTCTCCCTCAGGTCCAGCGTGACGGCCTGATAGGAGGAACAGCATCAGCACCGTTACCGGCCCCTTCTTCCAGTCATGCTTATCGAAGACGCGTTCAAGCAAAGGTTCATTGAAGTCATACTCCGCACCGTCGCGTCGTTCCATGGATGCTGCGACCACGGGCCCGAGCCAACGTTCATCGAGTAGTGCCGCTAAACGATTGCGCACGCGATTCACCTCGATCGCGGGTGTTCCATGATCGACGAGTATTATCGGCTCATCCGGGCTCGCAGCCGTGGCTTCGGCATGATCCAAGAGCAGCGAGAGCAACCATTCCGGTGATGGGTCCGAGTCGGGGACAAGCACATCGCCCACCTGAACACGGATATCCGGCATTGCCTGAGACAATATCTCCATCCGAGCTGGCAAATACTCGCTTATCGCACGTGTAGGCCCAAAGAATAGAGGCTGAATAAAGACACTCCTAATCCCCTCACGATACACTTGTTTGAGCGAGCGCTCGAAAGTTTGAGCGGGTCGGTCATCAATTTTTGCCGGATCAATCTTACTCGAATGCAGGAGACTTACGGGCACAACTAGGCGGCCGAGACGCTCACTCAACGCAGCTGCAACGCGTCTCAAGCCCAAAGTTGCTTCGGGCCGTAATGACCCATTATCCATCAGCCAAATCTGCTCGTAGTCCATGATTTAAGATCCATCGATCTCTACGCGGTGCAAGGTTTCGCACCCATTCTCCACGACTACGATTTCATCATTTTTTTGATGCATGGCTAATACCGTGTCCTGAGGTAATTTACCCAGCACTCCACGGAGTGCCCATCATTTCGTGAGCCACGATTACGAAGACCGCATGGTTTCCGATGCTCTCCTTCACCCATGATTGCGCGCGTTCCGACAGATCACCATAAGACTCACCTCCCTCAGGAATCCGAAAATTCCACTTATTTAAAGAACGAGCTCGAAAATCACCCGGATACAGCCCCTCGATTTCATCGTGCCGATACCCCTGCCAACGCCCTAGATTACATTCCTGCAAACGTGGGTCAGATACAAACTCAGGGAGCTGAATGCGGCAAGTCTCACGCAAGAACTCTGCGGTTTGGATGGCACGCCCTAGCGGACTGCAATAACAGCCGATTTCCGTCTCACCGTCGATGAGTTCAGTGACCTTGTGCCCGACAGCCTGAGCTTGGATTTGCCCCAGGTCTGTGAGCGGTGTGTTCAGCCGACCTTGGTAGCGCTGCTCACGATTCCAGACAGTCTGCCCGTGACGTATCAAAATGTATTTTTCCGCATTCATTCCCAACAAAAGGGATCAAATCTAATGCGCCAAACCATACAAGAAATTGCATAAAAATATCAGCGAAGGTTCAGGGAACAGATTTGAGCGCAACTATTCGGGCAATTATTCATTCTACCCAGCCAATTGCTACCGATTTCCACTCCAAAGAGATCCGTATCCCAGGCACGAGCCTAAAGTCGATGCACATCAGAGGATTCGGGCTTGCCGGAGTGAACCTCATCTCTTCTATCTTAACCATGCGTGCACGCCTCGACCTTTCTTTCTACACAAAAATTACCCTGATCAGCCTCGGCTTTTTCCTCTTCACCGCTTGCCCTCCGCAAACAGATCCGACTCCGGCCGATACCCTGATGGGAGACAAATCATCACCGACGCGTCCAGATTTCTCGCCCGGGGACTCAACCGGCTTGGGCCCGGACGGTCGCCCAATTAATTTTGGCGCCGATGGTCAGCCTCTTGATTACGGCAATGGCAGTGATGCCTCGCTGGTAGGGCGCGGAGACTCGGGCGACTTGGTCGATCCCGATGGCGGGAGACGCGGCATCCTCCCTTCTGTCTATTTTGACTACGACCAATCCTTTATTCGGGAAGACCAGCGCTCAGCCCTCACCGAAACAATTGCTTATCTCCAGGGCAATTCAGGTATCACGGTCCTTATCGAAGGACACTGTGACTTCAAAGGCACTACAGAATACAACCTCGCACTCGGTGACCGCCGAGCTTCCAGCGTGCGCAACTTCCTCATCGACTCCGGCATCCCCAGTGACAACGTTTCGATCGTCTCCAAGGGAGATTTAGATGCGACAGAAGGCGCCGACGATTCACAGCGTGCCCTCGACAGACGAGCGGATATAGTGCTCTACGAATAACTTACAATCTCTGCGGTAGCCGCCCAACGATATCTCCCCCCGAGTCGCTTGTTTCACAGTGTCAATCTGGACTCCTACAGTTGACATCGTACCAGCGCACTTGTCGTGGCCTTTTCATTATAGCATCTGAATGAGCGCAGAGCGCTCAAGGCAACAGATTTATACTATGTCGTAATCGATGGGGCCTAATTGAAACAGCGGGGACATGTCCCCAACTGCCTTTTTGTAATCGCCCTGCTCTGTCGGCGCGCAGGCCGTTGCTTCGATCCACACCGTAGGGGACGAGGCGACAGAACGCCTCAATTACAACGACTGGAGCCGAGCAGCGACGACCCGAAAAACTCCCCGCCCTTTCAATTGTAGCCTAATCGATGTGATGATTCTGGGAAAGCCGGATTGCTTGGAAAAACCACTTGGAGATTCGATCTGGCAACGATAATGAGATTCCAACACCGGCACTCAGCGCCAAGCCTTAAAGGTAAACTTATGTAAAATATCTCGCTTAGACTGCAACGGATCCAGCTGAAGACGACTAATTTGGGTGTACCTGATGATAGAATGATCGGATCCAAGCATTACCCCGTACTCCTCATATTGACCTCGGTGATATTTTTTAGAGGACCCCTAGGAGCGATCCATCCTGAGCGAGTTTATATCATCGAAAATGCGAATTCTCATGAGTCTGGTCTGATAGCAAAATACTATGCAGATTCTAGAAAAATCCCCTATCATAATATCATCAGAGTGAGCCTTCCCTTAGATGAGGAAATATGCTCGAGCATTTTCTATGAGAAGATATTCAACCCAATTGTAAAAAATCTTTTCAACAAAAAGGCCATCATTGGGAAGATTGGGACAGCAAATGCCACCAACGGCAGACTAGAGTTCACCATTGATGACGTCTTTATAGATTTCTTGGTGACCACGATGGGCGTCCCACTCAAAATGAGACACTCAGATCAAGTCGTTCAGGATAGGCGTAAAATTGATACCGTCTTCCGAACATCCAGAGGAGCTGTCGACTCCCACATTGCCCAAATCGTGTCCAAAGAAATGGATCTCGTAGGTCCAGTTGAAAATCCATTGTTCGATCGAGACTACACGCTTGAGGACGCTCGAACCCTGGCTCTAAAGGTTTCAAGACTCGATGGCCCGACACTTAAGCATGTTATTAACTCGCTAATATAATACATGACTTTCACCCATGCATCATTCATCCTTTCAGGCATGGAAAAACGAGATGC
>JABSRG010000089.1 GCA_013215165.1 Opitutales bacterium
CCACCGCGCCACCTACATCGAAAGTCAAGAATGGCTCAAAGAGGCCGCATGACTCCCCGCACCTCTGGTCACACCCTGTCGCACATGACAATCACTATCTTCACGTTTATAAATACTATCTTGAATATCAAGAGCTAGCTAAACAAGTAGGGCTAGAAAACTCTTTCGAAACTGATACGTCTGAGATTTTCTTTCGCTACGAGATATTACTCAGCCGAATTGATATACTATACACCGGAGCTACTGCGAAATTGTTGCGCGAGAAAACTGAGCATTATGATGACTTCAAATTGCAGCGCGATTATCTCTATTCCATAGAGCCGCTTGTAGCGCGGGCTGATGCTGGGGATCGTGAGGCGATGCGGGCGCTTTTAATGGAGCTCAGTGGGAGAGCCCATGAGGTGAAACTGCTCATGTTTGATCTCAGCAACCTTGTCTACGATTCTTTCAATCAACGTCGCGACGGACTCTCCAACGCCTTTTCGGAGACAGTCAAATTGGTTACGGTGACGATCATCTGTTTGTTAATTATGGTCGTGCTTTTGTTGGCCTTGGCATTTTTGGCGTCAAAAGCGCGCGCTTCGGCAGTGCGGCATCGACAACTTGCCGAGCGGAGTGCTCAGGCCAAGTTGCGCTTTCTCGCGACAATGAGCCATGAGATCCGGACGCCACTCAATGCTATTATTGGTTTCTCAGAATTACTCTCTAGGAATTCGATCCCTTCGGACAAGGCATCGAATGAGCATATAGGTATCGTGCTTCGAGCTGGACGCCATCTGTCGTCGCTCATTGACTCCATTCTAGACTGGTCAAAGATCGACTCGGGTAAGATAGAGCTGGTATCTACTCCGATTCATCTGGCGAATTTCCTCCGGGAATTCCACGGACTGTATCGTGGTCGAGCTGAAGAAAAGCATATTGATTTTGTGCTCGAAGCTAGACCTGAAACCGATGTCGGACTTTGGGT
This sequence comes from Opitutales bacterium, assembly GCA_013215165.1. Classification (NCBI taxonomy): domain Bacteria; kingdom Pseudomonadati; phylum Verrucomicrobiota; class Opitutia; order Opitutales; species Opitutales bacterium. The sequence goes on from JABSRG010000089.1 coordinate 968, forward strand.
GGACGTGACTCGGTTAAATCAGATTCTAACCAATTTGGTAGGTAATGCCATAAAGTTTACCCCCAAGGGCAAGCGGGTCACGTTAAGAGCGAAGCGGAATGGGGTTCTGTGGTATTTTGAGGTCGAGGATGAGGGGATTGGTATCCCAATAGAGAAGCGTCGTCTTGTTTTTGAGGTTTTCGAACAAGCCGATTCAACTACGACGCGGCAGTTCGGCGGATCTGGGCTTGGGTTGTCAATTTCTAGGGAGTTAGCCCGTTTAATGGGCGGAGATATCGTTTTGAAGAGCTCTGAGACCGGTGGCTCTGTCTTTACCTTGAAGATTCCCCATGACGAAGCTGAGCTGGAAGAGGAGGCAATCGCAGAGAAAAATGACTTTGATCCGTTGAAGGTGAGGTTTGAAACCTCTACTAAGGTCTTGGTCGTAGAAGATGGGAAGGCGAATCAGAAGCTCATTGCCATCATGCTCCAGAAAATGGGTATCTCGGTTTCCCTGGCTTCGAATGGGAAAGACGGGTGGCAGCAAGCATCTGCCCAAGTTCCTGATCTCATCTTGATGGATATGCAAATGCCGGAGATGGATGGTCTAGAATCCGCAGAGCGCATTAGCGCAGAGCCCAGCTTGAGGGACGTCCCGATCGTTTTTTTGACAGCCAATGCATTTGAGGAGCATCGGAGCCTCGCGATGCAAGCCGGTGGGGCGGGGTTCCTGACAAAACCCGTCGATTTGAGAGAGCTAACAAAAGAGCTTGTTCGGCATTTGCCATACAATCTCTTGAAAGAAGAGGGTATCGATAGAGTGGAATCTGTGAACTAGTCCCGTCTAGCCAACAGGATATAATATGCCAAGGTCATCAAGCTGGAGACGAAGGCAGCAACGTAAGTCCATCCAGCGGCATTCAAGGTAGAAACCACCCCTTGGCGCTCCTCATTTTGAATGATTCCCAAGCTGAGCAAGTGCTCCCGGGCGCGCTTCGATGCATCAAATTCCACTGGGAGGGTGATGAGTTGAAAGACGGTCAATACGAGATAGCATCCGATTACAATCCAGATGGCAGGTCCCGCAAAGGGGCCTAAAAATCCAAACAGAGAGGCTATGATGATAAAAGGCAGGATCTGGCTAGCAAACCCTGTGACTGGGACCAAGGCCATCCGTGCTTCCAGGGGTCCGTAGCTTTCTTTGTGCTGTATCGCGTGACCTGCTTCATGAGCGGCCACACCCAAGGCTGCGAGTGAGGTGCCAAAATAGTTCTCTTTGCTCAGAGCCAATCGTCTATTTCGTGGGTCGTAATGGTCGGTCAAATGGCCTTCGATTGGAACGATTTCTACATCGTTGATGCCTGCTTGACGCATGACGTAAGAGGCTGCTTGAGAGCCGGTGATGCCTCCACGCGATGGAACATTACTCCATTTATTATAAGTACTGCTGACACGCATTTGCGCCCAGATTCCAAGGATGAAGGTGGGGACAATTAATATAAGGAAGAGCATAATGTTTTTGTGTTTAACCGTGTATAGCAATGATGGTTCCAGAGAATCGACCTATTGTTTCGACCCTTGAATTCAATTATAGAACGAAATAACTCGAATATGCGGCTTTTCAAGCGGTTGGTTGAGGTGCGGCCCTGTCTCAATTTTGTGTCACAGTGGCCCGCTATTCGGTTGTGTCGTCTCAAGAGCTGCGTTGACTCGCTGGATGCGCGAAGCAATCGAAGCATTGGTAATGGAGTTTAAGCAACTGAAGCGTTCCGGAGAGGAGCACGTGCTCTTGGCGCCTGAACGGCTCCAGTCTCTCCAAGATGCTGTTTCGCACATGGCTACGCATCCTGCAGAAGAAGGAAAAGAGTCTAGGCCATTGCTTAAAGTAACACGGCGCGATCAAGAAGGCCCGAGTGTATTTGAGCAGTCGATGCAGGATAAAGCGTCTCTAGTCCAAGAGCAGGCCCCTAGATTAACCCCGTCTGAATCGGCCTTTCCGGCTCCGCCCAGCATTGAACTACCCGATGGTTCTAAACAGGAGCAATGGGACTGGCTCAAAGAGCGGGTCTTATCATGCCCTGTCTGCGACCAAAATACGCCCAGGGGTAAGCGGATCGTTTACGGGGTTGGAAGTTTGGATGCGGAGGTGTTTCTCTGTGGGGAGGCTCCGGGTGCCGATGAGACAGTAAAAGGTGAGCCTTTCGTCGGACCGGCTGGCCAATTGTTGGATAAGATCATGGCGACTGCGGGCTGGACTCGTGACGAACTGTATGTTGGGAATATCATGAATTGGCGGCCGGACACCGGGAAACGCTTCGGTAACCGCCCTCCGACCAGTGAAGAACTTGCCTTTTGCCTGCCCTACCTCAAGGCACAGGTCGCGATCGTGAAGCCAAAGGTAATCATTGCTCTCGGCAAGACGGCGGTAAAGGGGTTGCTTTTCGGCGAGGATAATTTCTCACTCGGCCGGGTGCACGGTCAGTGGCACGAGTTTGAGGGTATTCCAGTCATGCCGACTTACCACCCATCCTACCTACTCCATAATGGCACCAATCAGGCGAAACGCATGGTGTGGGAAGATATTATGCAAGTGATGGAAAAACTGGGTAGGTCTATCAGCGAAAGGCAGCGCGGGTATTTTTTATAAGCGTATATCAAATAGATACGTTAGTCTAATTCTCGATTTTTTCGGTAAGCAGCCGGGGTGATGCCACGGTATTTTCTGAACACCTTAGTCAGATGAAATCGATCGTAGAAACCGGATAGATCTGCGATTTGTTCGATGCTGAACTGAGGGCGATTGAGGAGGGCTGTGGCGACCTCGCAGCGCTTCACTATTATGTATTGCTGAGGTGTGATCCCGTAAGCAGTTTTGAAGCTGCGGATGAAATGATTCACGCTCATGTTTGCGGTGTCAGCAAGGGCCGCGTTACTGATCCCAGAGACAGCATTTTGCAGGAGTTGATTGAATGCTGCGCTCAGGCGCAGGGATGCGGTGTGCGGGGCGCGTTGATCAGCTGGGAGTTCGTCGAGGACTAAAAATAGGAGCCGGTAGGCGAGGAAAGCGGTCTCGGGAGATTCCGACTCCTTGTGGCCCAAATCAATAATCTGTTGAATCGTGTTCTTCGCCTCGTCTCTGATCGGCAATGCGTAGATGTTGCCTTGGATATCCCAACTGCATTGAAAGGCGATGTGGAAGTGCCGAAAGGGCTGAATATTTCGTACGGAGTAGTTCACATTCCTTCTGATCAGATAGAGTTTATCTGACTGGAGTTCAAATTCCGTCTCTCCATCTGGAGTGATGTAACTCCCTCCATCTGAATGCCAGTAAAGACGGGTATAGGGGGCCTTCATTCGCGCATAATTCCGGGCTTTGATGCGTGGAAGCCGCACGTGGTGAATCAAGATGGGAGAAGGTGTAATCATCGCTTGGTGTTTTCTTACATATTAAGGGCGTCTCTATCCATAGGTTTTTGGCTTTATTTTTGATATTATATGTCGGATCAAATCACTCTGTGGTGTTTTTGTCAGAAGATTGTGATGAAAGAAAAGAAAAAACGGGGAATTGCTGTGGGCTTATCAGGCGTCGTCGCGCTGGGCCTGTTACTCCTGGCTGCCTGTTTATTTATCTATGATATGAAGGTCACCACGCGGGCCACCGGAGTGATCGAGCCGGCTGTCGCAGCAACATTATATGCTCCTCTTGAAGGCAGGGTGGCCGAGGTGATGGTGTTGCCAGGATCGGAGGTTGTCGCGGGTGACGTGGTATTGCGCTTGGAGAATCCAGAGATTGATGAGGCTGTCTTGGCCGCAAAACAAGATATCGAAGGGTTTGTTCATGAGATCCGTCAATCTGAGATCAAACTGCGTGAATTGGAGATCACTGAGGGAATCCCTGAGAGTTTTGCGGTCGAACAGTCTCTTGCTCTCCAACGCGAGATAGAGAGTGAGTATGAGAGCATCCGGAAAATCTATAGTGAGGCCTTAGACAGTGGGGGCGTATCTAAGCTCAAAGCTACCGAAAAGGTAATCGAAGCTTTGAAGGTGCGTATGGAAGGGTTTTCACGTGAGGGCATTTTACACCAGAAAGAGTCTGGATTAACCGATGTGTATACAGATAGAGAAAGAGAGTGGCAGCGTTTTGCCCGAGCCCAGATAGAGCTACTAAATGACAGGCTATCTCTACTGCGTAGCGAACAGGCTCTTTTGGAGATTCGAGCACCCATTTCCGGCATTGTCACCGACGTGTATGCTCACCACCGCTATGCTCGCGTATCTGGAGGTGATGCTTTGCTTGGAATTGCCGATTTGAGTGGTGAGTATGAGGTCGAAGCATACATTCCTGACCGCAATATAGACTTAGTGCACGAGGGTCTTGAGGTTCGCCTTGAGTCGCATGTATATCAGTCCTCCTCTGAGGGCTATATGACGGGGCGTGTGTCACGCGTAATACGTGACGCCTATCGAGTAAGCCCGGATTCTGAGGCACAGTTTGAAATACTGGTGACGATTGACTCGTTTCCTGTTGAGCCCGTTGTCGGAAGTAAGGTGGATCTAGAGATTATGGTCCACGATTTGACCCCGATCGATCTAGTCGCGCGCCGCTCGTTGCGGACAAGAGACGTCGAAGAAGCGGAGGCTAGATAGTCCAGGTCCTTTTATGAAAAGTATCGAAAAGGCGGATTCACTTTTGAAATTTGTGTTGCTCGAGTTCGGGCGCTTTCGCTGGGGCATGCTGCTTGCGGTTATTAGGAGTATAGTGGTGGCGCCGCTTCCTCTGTTGTTTGGAGCGATGATCGATGTGCATCTTCCATCGGGGAGTGTGTATGGAATCGTGGTAACGGCGTTAATTTTTGTATCGCTACTTATGATTCATACCGGCTGTGCCATCGGTGCGGCGCGTATGTTGGGCTATGCGATTACGACTCTAGTTCGCGATATTCGGAGCCGCGTTTTTAATCGTATGCAGTTTCTAAGTTTCGGGTATTTAGACCAGAGTACCACGGGTCGGCTCTTATCGAAATATGCTTTCGATTCTCAGAAAGTTCAGGATGTGATGCTGAACATTCTAAATAATATCATACCAGCGATCTTCAGCGGGCTGAGTGTGACGATTTTGATGCTGATCCTGAACTGGAGGCTGGCGGCTGTAGCCTTAATTATCATACCTTTGCTGCACGTAACACGGGAGCTATTTAAAAAGCGCCTTCATCAAAAAAATCGTGAGATGCGCCTGGCTCAGGAATCCCTGACGGGCAGTGCTAATGAAATGATTTCGGCTTTACCGTTAGTGCGGAGTCTAGGTGAAGAGCGTAAAGCTGAACATCGTCTATCGTCGTTTAATCTGCGTCTTGCCGAGGCGCGTTTTGGACTCTTCAGTATGGGCAGTGTTTTCGGGACCTTTCTCTTTGTGAGCAACTCGCTGGTGAGTCTATTTGTGGTGTCAATTGGAGCCTACATGGTCTTGGAAGGCTATCTCACGATAGGTGCACTCTTTGCCTTTGTTGCGGCGCTACCCATCATTATGCAGCCGTTTACAATGATCGCCCAGTCCCTCGAGCAATACATGGTCGGACAAGAAGCATTCACGAGTATTCGCGAGCTGGTTGCGTGCGATTATGTAGAGAATTGGAAAGGCAAGACAGTGCTATCGCCCATGCGTGCAGATATCCGATTTATAGATGCGGATTTCGCTTATCCGGGTAAAGAAGATCAGCTCATTTTTAAAGACTTCAACCTACGCATACGTTCGGGTGAAAGTGTGGCTCTAGTCGGTGCTTCAGGATCGGGTAAGAGCACCTTAGCCAACCTCGTTCTTGGGCTCTATTCGCTCAAGCGTGGCCAAATCGAAATCGACGGAGTGCCCCTTGAGCAGCTAGATATGCGCAAGATGCGGCAGCGTTGCGCCATTGTGATGCAGGACAATATTCTGCTGTCGGGATCTATATTGGATAATATTCGATTTGCGCGCGAGCGATCAACAAACGAAGAAGTCATTGCTGCTGCGAAGGCCGCGAACGCGGATGAATTTATCAGGGATTTACCAGACGGATATGATACTGTGATCGGGGAGCGTGGTGTCAGTTTATCCGGTGGGCAGCGCCAACGTATTTCGATTGCACGCGCTATTTTGCGTGATCCGCAATTGCTCATTCTCGACGAGGCTACTTCAGCGCTAGACAACGAAAGCGAGGCCCAGATTCAAGAGGCCTTGGATAGACTGTCTCGGGGGCGTACTGTTATTACGATCGCCCACCGATTGAGTACGATACGCAATGCCGATCGGATTGTGGTATTGGGGAAGGGGAAGATTCTTGAACAGGGCTCGTTCGAGGAATTGGCGACGATCGGTGGTCACTTTAGCCGTTTACTCGATTCTCAAATCGCTACGTCGAGCAGCCTTGCTTTAGCTGCTGGTAAAAGAGAAGGTGAGGCAAATCCAGCTGCGTGAGCCTAGAAACCTGCCTTTTGCAGAGTAGGTAGGATGTCTGAGTATATTTCCAGATACTTATTCTTTAGTTTTTCAGCCTCGTTGGCGTTTGCGCGCTGTTTGGATTTAGGGATTTCCGAGTTTCCAGCATCGGCCATAAATTGTTCCGATGATTGAATGAGTCGTGCTACCTCCTTCTTTTTATTCTTTAGATAGGACACCTCAGTGCTACTCAATAAAGGAAGGCTTTCTATTCGAGCTTGAGAACTGCTGCCGAGCAATGACATTTCAATTTTAAGATTCGAGGCGATGTCAGCACGATAGACCTCTATGTGGTCGGGAGTTCGACCTAAAATGGTGACATCGATTTTGCGGTTTTGCTTGTCTGAAATCGAGGTGTTGAGTGGGTAAGGAATAATAGAGAACTGCTCATTCGCACTCAGGCACATCTCAATAAATCTCTTCATGCCACTCGGTCCCGCTGTTGGATTGGAAGGCAGCGCGTTGTAGTTACCACCGCCTGAACTCGTGAAATCTGCCAGGCTGTCATAAGTAGTCTTTGTATTTGTGTCACCAGAACTCACATTCTTAGTGAGCGACTTTGCTTTTTCGATGAGCTCGGGGTTGGACTCTAAAATAAGAGCGATACCCCCACCGATCATGGCGAGGAATAAACATAGGAACAGCAGACTTTTCATCGTGTTAGATCGGTTATATCCAGCCGCGGTGATGTAAAGAACAACCTTGGCTTATTTGATTAAGACCGGATTTGCCGGTAAGGATTGAAGCCCGAATTCCCCATGTAGTGTGACGGCGATAGCCGTTGCTTGACCTGAGCTTTGATCTGCATGACGGCAATCGCTCTCGTGATCACCCTACCAAAACACCAGGAAGTTAGGCAATTCGGTCTATCTGATGCGGGCGTAAGTGGGTGCAGTTGAAAGGACGGGGAGTTTTTCCAGTAGTCGCTCCTCGGTTCCATTGGTTGTACAAGTTGAGGCGCTTTGTCGCTTCGTCCCCTACGGCGTGGATCGAAGCAACGGCCTGCGCCCCGACAGAGCGCCGTGCCTAATGTGACCGTGACTATATATTCTCCAGTCAGTGAAAATCTGAACTTCTTCGAACCGGTCA
>JABSRG010000090.1 GCA_013215165.1 Opitutales bacterium
ACTTCCTTGATCGGAAGTCCGCCAGAGCCAACCACTTTTTAATTTTTTAGCGCATCCCTATGGGATGGCTGTGAAAGCGCTCTATGAATTTGAGACGAATGACTCACCGCTATTTGTCCGCAGTCGCTTCAAGCACACTCCGATTGAGTAGTTGCCATGGCGTATCATGGGTGTGAATAGAGGGGCGTGTCCTGATAACGAGCCTGGAAGCATGGCCCTGGGCAAAAGAGCGCCTGATATCAGCGTGCTGGGTTCAATGTCGCTGATAACAGCGAGACTCAAAAACCAAAGTCTACATAAGCTCCGGCGGTCGTTGCATCATACCCGTTTGCAAATGTGTGGCGGGCAAAGGTGCTGATAGTCCAGAAACTCCCAGTTGTGGCCGCCAAGCCTATCTCAAGGTCCTGATAATCATCAATGGCCGCTTCATTCAAAAAGCGTGTATCTGTCAGGCTTGCAGACAATACACTCCAAGCATTCATCTGAAGATCGAAGGCGATTTCGTTCTTAACAATCCACTGGTCGATGTCGGGTTTAAATTCAATATCATCATATTTGAGTGTCAGCGACTCGAATGTGGAGACTTGGTTTATGATCGTCAGTTTCAGACGCTCCGTCGCGCGCATCGTATAATGCGAGGTGAGTCCAACTTGCAGCATGATGTTGCCCGATGCGATATCTATGCCTCCGCGACCTTCAATGCCGACATTGGGTGTGAGTACCCAGGTCCGCTCTGCCTCTGCGTTGCTATAGAGTTTAAACGGCACGCCCAACTGGCCACCGCCTCCGTACACTCTTGATCCGGCGATGTCTAGATACTCGAACGAAGCGAGACCTAATAGATTGAAGGTATCAAAAAAGCGGATGTGCATGGGAGCGCGGACCTCCCAGCGATCGGTCTCAATGTCTCCCACACCGGTTTCTGCCGAGCGGCGGGATGCATTGAACTCTAAGCCGATGCTAAAAGAATCGGCTTGTTCGCTCCACAGTGCGTGTCCTTTCCGAGATAGGCCCCCACCAAATCGCTGAAATGCGTTTTCTGCTAGGCGCGCCGTGGTTGCGCTAGGATTACCGTCCGTAACGGATACTGCGCTGCGTGTGAGTAGGTTTTGCTCAATCTCCGCAAGAGCATCGGCTCCGTCGCTTAAGAACCAGTCCTCAATAGCCTAGAATACTGCCTCGTTTGTCTCGCCTTCAAATACCTCGACGAGTCCGGTGACTTCGCTGGCGACGACGATCCGTGTCGCGTCAGCGTCGGATATAATTTGGAAGGTATTCGGCACTGCAAAGTAGGTGAGGTTTGCATTCCAGATGTTGCCGGCCAAAACAGTGAAATCGGCTTCGGTCCGCACCAAGTCTTCTAACAGGTCGGTCAAAGAGCTGGATTCACTCTGGATCACGTCGAGAGGTTCGGAAGTCTCGGATGAAATACCGTTCACATTGACTGCAAACAGTTTTTGAGCGTTTGCTTTGTCGGTCGCAACAAGTGAGATAAGAGCGGTTATGATCAAGAGGCGTGTAAACATCGAAGTGGATACACTGTCGCTCAAGACGTAGATCAAGCGTAAAATAGACAGTCTTGAGGGAATATGGGTGTAATTGAAACAGCGGGGACTTTCCTAACCACCCTTGCTCTAGTCGCCCCGCTCTGTCGGGGCGCAGGCAGTTGCTCTGATCCACACCGTAGGAGCGAGCCGACAGAGCGGCTCGACCACAACAAGGGCACCAATGGGTAAGAGAGATAGCGAGTAAATGAGACAGTCTTGAGGGAATATCGAAACTGCATGCATCGGTCAGTCGTTGTTAGTCGCCTTAATCGAAGATAATCGCAGCTTACTGGTTCTTTTAGTGAAGTGTGTATTGCCCTCAACAGGAAGATGTCCCTTTCTCGTGTCCGCATGACTTTGCCCACTGGAATTCTTGCGGACGATATTCGGATCGCTCTTGACCGCATTGCTGAGGAGATCGCTCAAAAACATAAACAAACCGAGCACCTAGTTTTAATCGGTGTGGCCAACGGTGGCATCGCTGTCGCGGATCGTCTGATGTCGCGACTCAAGCCGATATTTGGGGGGCATATCAACGCCGGCGTCGTGAATATCACATTCCATCGGGACGATATCATGCTCCGGCCGATCACTGCGGAGACGATGCACACGGATATCGAGGCGGACTTAGACGATGCACGCGTCGTTTTAGTCGATGATGTCCTCTACTCGGGCCGCACAATCCGGGCGGCGATTAATGAGTGCTTCGATCAGGGGCGTCCAGAAAGGATTGAGCTAGCTGTTCTCATTGATCGTTTAGACACGAAATTGCCCATTCATCCTGATTATGTCGGCTTTGAGTATCACACGGATGAGGTTTGTAAGCTCAATGTGCATCTAGATGAGAAAGACCCGATCCGCGACACCATCAGCTTTATCAGAAAATGAAAGACGCCACACCTCACTGGGATCACAAAGATCTCATCTCTATCGAGCCGCTTACGGCTGCCGAGATTAAGATCATTTTGGACACAGCCTCGGCTTTCAAAAAGACCATGAAGCGCTCGCAGAAGAAACTTCCGGTATTGCGCGGTAAGCAGGTCCTTAATCTTTTTCTAGAGCCTAGCACGCGGACGCGCGTTGCTTTCGAGACCGCTGCGACGCGCTTGAGCGCCGATGTCATCGATATGCAGGGAGATTCTAGCAGCACGGTGAAAGGCGAGACGCTCAAGGATACTGCGCGCGTGATCGAGGCACTTAACGTAGATATGGTGGTGATTCGTCATAGCTCCGCTGGCTCGCCACTATTCATTTCTAACTGTGTGAATATTCCCGTTATCAATGCAGGAGATGGACCGCATGAACACCCGACTCAAGCATTGCTCGATGTATTTAGTCTCCAAGAGCGTTTGGGGGATCTTAATGGAAAAAAAGTCACTATCCTGGGAGACATTTTGTTTAGTCGAGTGGCGCGTTCAAATATCTGGGCTCTCACCAAGCTGGGTGCCTCAGTAACGGTTGCGGGTCCTGCGACCTTGGTGCCAGAAGAGTTGGCATCATTGGGTGTTTCTGTAAATCACGACTTGCGGTCGGCATTAGTAGATAGTGATGCCGTGATGTTACTGCGGATACAGCAAGAACGTCAGGGGACCGCTCATTTTCCCTCACTCGGCGAGTATCGGAGTATGTATGGACTCGATGCTACACGCGCGGGTTGGCTGAAGCCAGGAGCCCTTATCATGCACCCGGGGCCTATTAATCGTGGTGTGGAGATCGATTCACATTTGGCCGATTCACCGCAATCGATGATTTTGGACCAGGTCCATAATGGCGTCGCAGTGCGTATGGCTGTGCTCTACCTCTGTGCCGCCGCGCATTCTCGCTTTCAACTCAAAGCCTGAACAATCAGGCACTCCAAGAATTTTTATCCCAGCTTCTATGCCGCAGACGCTCATTATTGAAAACGGACGAGTCATCGATCCAAAAAACAAACGCGATGCCGTCGGAACGATCTACGTCAAAGACGGTGTGATCGTCCCTGGACTGTCCAAAGAAGAACAACTCCAAGCGGAACCCATCGATGCGTCTGGCCTTGTGGTCGCGCCTGGACTCGTCGATGTTCACGTGCATTTTCGTGAGCCGGGTCAGACTCACAAGGAGGACATCTCGACCGGTTCACGCGCCGCGGCGGCGGGAGGATTTACCACCGTTGTCTGCATGCCGAATACAGTGCCGGTATGCGATCGGCCCGGGACCATTGAACAGATCAAAGATTCTGTTGCGCGGAATGCCATCGTGAACGTCCTTCCCACCGGGTGTATCACAAAGGGTATGGAGGGTGAGGAGCTGGCTCCTATTGGGAGTCTCCACAAGGCTGGTGTTGTTGCTGTGACTGATGACGGCAAGTGTGTTCAGGACAATGAATTGATGCGGGCCATTCTTGAGTATTCGAAGATGTTTGGTCTCGTAGTTATGGATCATTGCCAAGATGACTCACTGACTCGAAAGGCTGTAATGAATGAGGGCGCCATGTCCCTCAAGCTCGGGCTTGAGGGCTGGCCGAGAGAAGCTGAGGACATCATTGTGGCACGTAATGCTATTTTGTCGCGAAAGACAGGTGCCCATGTCCATTGCCAGCACATCTCTAGTGCTGGGGCAGTTGATATCATTCGCAAAGCGCGGGCAGACGGAGTCAACATAACCGGTGAGGCATCTCCGCACCATATCGCACTGACGGACGAAGGCTTAGCATCCTACAATACTCTTTTTAAAATGAACCCACCCCTGCGCACCGAGCGCGATCGTGTGGCATTGATTGAAGGCCTGGTGGATGGCACCCTTTCTTGTATTGCTACGGATCATGCTCCGCATACAGACTATGAAAAAGAGGTGGAGTTTGATCAGGCGCCTTTCGGCATTATTGGTCTTGAAACGTCCTTTGCGATTTCCCATCAAATACTGGTTGAGGCGGGGCACATGGACCTGTCGACATTGATCGGTTTGATGACCTACAAGGGTGCCGAGCTTATCGGACTCAATAAGGGCACATTGTCCCCCGGGGCGGATGCGGATATCTGCATCCTCGATCCTGACGAGACTTGGGTTGTAAATCGCGACAACCTCAAGGGAAAGTCTACCAATACTCCATGGTGGCAGACTGAAGTAAAGGGGCGTGCACGTCGGACAATCGTTGGAGGCAAGCTGGTCTTCGACGATGGATTCTTTGTTTGATCGTTCGCAATTATGGCAGAGGAAGAGGTCCCGGTCGCAGTGCTTATCTGGCTTGGCTGTATATTCGTTGCCAGCGTCGTGGCGTGGTCAGGCAAGCGGGATTGGTTAGAGCCGCGCTCTTCGCCGCCTGCGATGGAAATGAAGATGCTGGATTATATGATCTTCATTTGGGTCCTCTTCATGACGTTTTTTGTGATCCAGTCGATTTACGCCTTGTCAGCACCAGCAGACAGTGCTGCCGAGGCTGAGGATGTCTATCGGGCCTGGCCCCTCGTGCTTGGTAGTCTGAGCTTACAGATCCCGCTTTTGGTGGTAACTTTGATAGCGCTTGGCTCTTCCAAGCTGCCGTTCGCTCATCCTAAGCTCAACGTGGATGAGGGGCGCATATCGGATGAAATCTGGTTTGGCTTCAGAGCATTTCTCATGGCCCTTCCAGTCATCTGGATATCCACCGCAATTTGGCGGGCGATCCTCCACGGTTTGAGTCAAATTGTGGACGGTATCCCCATGTCGAGCCAACTCATCGTCGATACTGTCGCTCAAGATGTCGATTTGATCCCGATACTTATATTGACCTTCATCGGAGTCGTAATGGCGCCCGTAGCCGAAGAATTATTTTTCCGAGGCAGTGTGTTTCGCTTCTTGAAGTCGAAGTTGAGCCTTGCAGCTGCGGCTTGGATAAGCGCAGTTCTATTTGCACTCATGCATGCCAACCTGGCAGCCATGCTACCGCTTATCTTAGTGGGATGGTTCTTGGCTCAGATCTACGAACGCCGTGGATCAATCGCAGCCTGTATCACCTTTCATGCTGCCTTCAATGCGCAGAGTTTTGTTATTTTATTTATGACGCGCGCGGCGAGCTAACGTTACGTTTGGATTTTCTGATGTCGGCATAAAGGAAATTGGGCATTCCGTCCGTTATGCTTTCGAACCTATAATTCAAAATCGATTTTTTGGTTTTCATTCTTGTCCGCATTTAGACTCCTTAGCAATTTTCTATTATCTTATGAGACTCATCAAGCTGATCCTCCCGGTATGTGTTGCCTTATCCGCTACGCTCATTGCTCAGACCCCCCCGGATTTCACCCCGGATCCTCCTGATCTAGAAAATCCGACTGAAGCACCACCTGACCTAGATCCTGGCGACGCACCTGACATAGACGTCGGTGACATTCCCAATGTGGGAGACAAGCTACAGGCTGTTTCGACCCGGGCTTTCGTTTCCCCCGGGGCGGGAGTGTTGATCAATGGCTTTATTATTGAAGGGAGTGGCACCAAAACTGTGGTCCTCCGTGGTTTGGGGCCATCCTTTCAAAGTTCGGATATTCCCAATGTAATTGACGATCCGATGATTACGCTACTTCGACTCAATAGCGCAGGAACTGCTTTTGATACAGTCACCTCAAATGATAATTGGGAAACTGGGATCACCGCAGCCCAGCGCACTGTTTTGGAGGACAATGACTTCGTCCCAACAAATTCTGCTGAAGCAGCCATCGTAATCGATCTCGAGGCCGGTGTATATGCGATCCAGCTTTCTGGCCAAGGTGAGGATGACGGAGCAGGGCTAGCGGAGGTATACGACTTTGATATTTTTTCAGATTCGGTGCTCACTGCGCTATCCACACGTGTCTTTGCGGGAACCGCTTCGGATACACTCATCGGGGGCTTCATTATCGCAGGAACTGAAGCGAAGCGTGTTGTCGTTCGCGCTACGGGTCCGTCATTCCAAAGCGCGGATATTCCAGACGTTCTCGAAGATCCATCGCTGTTGATCTACAGATTCAATACGACGACAAATCTGTTTGAAGCTGTTGATGGGGCTACCAATGATAACTGGGGGGACCTTTCGGCAGCTGATAGACAGTATCTGGCAGATAATGATTTTACTCCAAGCAATGCCTCCGAGTCTGCCTTGGTATTAACCCTGGAGCCGGGAACCTATGGTGCGCAAGTAACGGGAGTCGGCGGGACAACGGGTATCGCGCTGATGGAAGTCTACGATTTCGAGGACTAGATAAAGGCTGTCTCTTTATTTTTCAAAAAGGACGGGTTCTTTCACAGGGCTCGTCCTTTTTTGTTTTGATCCGGATTATGGATCGGAGAGCAAAACGCTTTTACCAGATTATGTATATTCCTGGTGTTGGACAACAGCCTCACGTTCGGCGACAGAAAGCCGTGACTTCTGTGTGAGTTTGATATCGGCTCAGCCTAATTTTTCTGAGTGGTAAGCCAATACTACCCTTTATTTGTGGCCTCCCAGGTGCCCTTTGTCATAGCAAACAGCTCGTGGTCGACATAGCGGTCATAGAGCCATTCGACTTCTTTTAGAGTGCCTTCATGACTAAAGCCAAGTCGCTTTGCGATTTTTTGGCTGCGTATATTTTCGACATGGGCACGGATTTCGATGCGATTGAGGCGCATTTGGTTGAGCGCGTTGTCGACTAGCACGCGAACCGCCTGTGTCATGAGGCCATGTCCCTGAAAGCGTTGCCCTAGCCAATAGCCTATCGCAGCGCTCCGGTTAGGCCAATTGAGATTATAGAGACTTACGATTCCCGCGAAATCCCCTTGATACCAGATACTTGCCACGTCACACCGCTGGTCGAGGCAGCGGCGCAGTTCCGCATCGATAAACTTCCGTGTGTCATCGACGGATTTGATGCTGTCTAACCAGGGTAAAAATTCGCGCAGGTAGGACCGTGACTGCTCTGTTTCTCTAAAAATTGCCAGAGCATCTTTCTCGGCTAGGGGGGCTAACCAGGCTTGGTCACTCAGTGGATAGGAAAAGCGCATAAGGCACCGCAATACGATAAACGTGTGACGTCGATGGTTTTCGCATGAATAAATTGAATCCTCGGACGGTAATTTACGCTTTTGAATCAGGTTTCTCAGGTCGTCGCCGACTTCCACAGTGCCATGCGACGAGTGAATCCCTGGAAATGGTTCACATTATCTGCCCTCGGGGTAGGCTCAGCCGTGCTCACATTTGCTGAAAGCAGATTGCCTGAGCCTTCGGGTCGGCCCTTGTTGAGTGTGTCTGGCGCAATTGATAAGACGCATGACGGTGTCCAGGCTCGGCTGGATTTGGCTTATTTAGATAGTTTGGAACAGACCGAATTTGTAACCTCGACACCGTGGGTTGACGAAAAACGGCGATTCAGCGGCGTGTTGCTGAGGGATCTACTTCGTTCTTTGGATGCTCAACCCAACTCGATCCAAGTGATTGCTCTCAACGACTACATTATTGATGTCCCCGCGCTTATGTATCTTGAGAAGCCCATGCTATTGGCCACACGAATTGATGGGAAGTCGCTGCGCATTCGAGACCGAGGGCCTACATTATTGATATTCCCCTTCGATGCTGCACCGGAATTTATCTCAGAGGCATTTTACATACGCAGTGTTTGGCAATTAAAAGAGATTATTGTCGAAGCCAAATAGAGTTGAAATCGCTATGGCGCATGAAGATCAGGTAAGCTGGGGGAGGGCCTTTCGTGCAGTCATTGCTGGAGTAGTTTTGGTAACTTTCTTTGCTGTGGTGGCCTTCATTTCGGAGGTCTTACCGTCGCTTCAGGAGATTGGCCAGCGCGTTGAGGAAGAGAGTGTCGCACAGGGTATGACCAGAAGTGCGGGGAGAAAAATTTCGAATAATCGCATTTTATGGTGTACAAGCGTTCACAAGTTTGAAA
>JABSRG010000091.1 GCA_013215165.1 Opitutales bacterium
TAGACACGATCAACCGCTACAGCCGATCAATACTCACCCCTGATCTCCGCCATCAGGCCTTATGGGATGGCTGTGATCTATTTTTCTAATTTCGGTGATTTCAAAAGTGAACTTTGTCGGACTCAGGGCATCGCTCATCAATGCTTTGGATGTGGGGTCAAGCGCGTCCAGATCGTCAATGAAACCGAGTTCTTTATTATCGTCGTCGCGCAGTGAGATGAAAGACTCCGGATGTGACCACGGAAAGCACGGGCTTACATTGACGGCTTTCAATTTTCCTGCCTCATCGCGCATGCCGAGCCGGCCGGTGGCGCATAGTTCGAGTTGAAGGGTGGATTTTTTGGAAGGTTCAGCAGTCGTATTCATGCTTAGATGGCGTAGGCTTCGTGGAGCTCGCGTTGGAGGTTGTATAGGTTTTGATAGACGCCGTCTTTATTGTTAAGCAGCTCGTTATGCGTGCCCACCTCGGCGAGGCGTCCATCTTTCATCACCAGCAGGCGATTCGCTCGACGCAGCGTGGAAAGGCGGTGGGCAATGGCGATGACGGTTCGGTTCTCAGTCAATCGATCGATCGCATCTTGAATCTTGCGCTCGGTCTCGGTGTCGACTGCTGATGTGGCTTCGTCAAGCAGGAGGATACGCGGGTTATGCAAGATGGCGCGGGCGATGGAGACGCGCTGGCGCTCGCCGCCCGAGAGCGTGTGTCCGCGCTCGCCTACCACAGTGTCATAAGCGTTGGGCAGTTTAACGATGAAGTCATGGGCATTGGCTGCGCGTGCTGCGTCGATCACGTCCTGATAGGTGGCGTCATTCATCCCGTAGCGGATATTGTCGAGGATAGTGCCATGGAAGAGAAAGGGATCTTGCATCACCATGCCGATCTGCCGGCGCAAGCTTCCCATATTGAGGTCACGCACATCTTCACCGTCGATCTGGACCTGGCCTGAGGTCGCATCGTAAAAGCGCGCTATCATATTGAAAATTGTGCTTTTGCCTGCTCCGGATGGTCCTACCAGACCGATGAACTCACCCTGCTTTATCTCAAAAGAAATCCCTTTTAGGATGAGCCGAACAGAATCATATCCGAAAGTTACATTCTCAAATCGGATATTACCTTGAATCGGGTCGAGATTCACCGGTTCCTGCTTCTCAAAGATTTCAGGCTCGGTATCCAAGACTTCGAATATCCGATGCGCAGAGCTCAGCGCTCGATTGATCATGCGCGATAGCTGAGCGAACGTCTCTGAAGGGAAGAAGAACAAATTCATGTAAAACAGAAAGGAGACGAACACACCCAGCTGCATGGATGGAGCCAGCGTTGGTTCGGCCCCGATGAGCCGAGGTATAGCAAAAATCCAAACTGCTATGCTCATAAGTTGGATCCCGAGGACGAGTAGGGGCCAAAAAGCCGTCCAGATGATGTTGATATCCTGAGCCTTTTCCAGAACTGCCTCGTTCTCGCCGTTGAAGCGTTTGCGTTCTCGGTCGGACTGATCAAAGGCCATCACCACACGCATGCCGGGGATTGTATCCCCCAGGACACTCGTCATATCAGACCACTTCCGCCAAATGCGCATAAAGCCTCGATGCATCTGAAAGCCATTGTTGACGATGAGAGCAAAGATGAAGGGCAGCGGCACCATGACGACCAAAGCAAGCTGCCAATCCAGAAGCAGTAGCACGATTGTCACGCCCACGATTTGCAGGACACTGACTGATGCCTCGACGATACCGAAAGCAACGAAATCCCAAATCCGGTCCGAGTCCGTGCTCACGCGGCTGATCAGACTCCCCGTTCTTTTTGAAGAGAAATAACCCATGCTCAGCGAGTGAAGGTGGCTGTATGTCTGCCGCCGCAAGTCGCGTGCGACGAATTCTCCGATGGCCGCCAGGCAACGCAGGCGTACCCACAGAAAGAATTGGCGCCTGAGCATCACTGCCGCGAGCGACCAGATCAGTCCCCAGGCCAGATTATTGGCGATCTCCCAATCAATCTGCGATTCCGAGAATGGCCGGATGACCTCATCTAAAAGCCTACCAGCCAGGTAAGGTGGAGCCAGAGCGCTTGCCGTCATCAAGACTGCTGCGATCATCCCTATACTCGTGCGCCCCCAATAGGGTTTGAGGTAGCCAAGCAGTCTGAAAAATACGGAGCTATTGGACGTCGATACGCTAGCCTGGCCTTTGCGAATGGGTGTAGCGACCGAATCTGCATAGTGATCGTCGGCATCAGGCGTTGCGTAACTGGCACCTTCTAGGGCTTGTTTGAGCACAAAGACGATGCCCGAAATCGACTGCTGTTGGCGGTGCGAATAGCGAATCTTTAACAGTGGAGCCTCGTCGGCATCTCCTTCGAGAATGAGCGTCGTACAACTGAGCCCTGGGATTTCTCGAACGTGCTGGATCTTGGAACGAGCAACGAGCTGCGTGTCGATGTCGCCGGGATCAAGCTCTTTAGAGAGCGCAACGTAGTGTGCGCCCAGGCAGATCCATTGGCCGTCGAGTTTGAGTTGGGCGTTAAGGTCTGCGAAGGCATAGAGCTGTATCACACCTTCAGCGCCACCACCAAAGAGCGCTTCTACTTCAGAGCGAATCGCCTCAGGCAAGGTCGAAGGCTGTTCGGTGTAGCGATCGATCAAAGAACGGTTGTACGCAAGGGACTGTGTAGACATGGTAGGACAAAAGGATGCGCAGCCCCGGAAGGCTGTCTGTGAGTGGGTAATGTGAGGCTCTTGGTAGGAGGAATAAAAATTCCCTCTCAGAGTTGAAATACGCTTACGATCCGAAGATTGAATTAGCGTAGAAGACCGCTTTGGGGCGGGTTAGGGCAGCGACCTCGTTTGCTGTGACCTACATGTGCATGGTTTCGACCAATCGCTTCTAATTTGATTGAGTCAAAGTAAAAAAACACGCATCCGACTGACCAAGGCGCTTCGAATATACGCAAGTGTCTGATGGACAAATGCATTAAGCACACACTTTTTTTGTGATCGGCAGGTCCTCGGTAACGCGCTGATTCCTGAAAATTCACCAAAGAACCAGTCAGCAGACTACCGAGCCTGCTCAAGTTTCCAGAGATTCAAACCGACTTTTAAGCTCTTTAAACACTTCGAGACTCCCTTGAATAAAGAAGCTGCCCAAAACACAATCACCTTGATCGAAGATCATCTTAAGCGGAAAGAATCTGCGACGGTGGGGCGTGTCATACACTTGATTCAGCAGCTTGCTGAGAAAGCTTTGATCATTTCGACTCAAGAACTAGGAGAGCTGATCAGCAGCGATGTAACGGTCACAAAGAAGGTCATCGAGACCGCTAATAAGTTGGCATACAACCAGTCGGGAGCGGAAATAACCACGGTGACTCAGGCTATCGGGCTCATCGGTTTCTCAAAGATTCGTAATCTAGCACTCTCCCTCCTTTTGATCGAAAACTCTGAGAATAAGATGAATCTTGCTGAGCAGCGTGAGGTATCGGCTTTCGCCCTTTGCTCAGGGCTAATGTCCCAAAAGGTGATTGAGAAAACGGATCAGGAACTGGCTGAGCAGTCCTTCATTTGCACGACACTCCGTAATTATGGGCGATTGCTTATGTCGACATTCATGATCGAAGATTTTCGAGAGGCTCAATTATTCGCCACGGAAAAAACTGAGGATGAGGCCTTTACCGATATCTTTGGTCTTACGCCGATAGAGTTGAGTTTTCATCTACTGGAGAGTTCACGTCTACCTGCGGAGATCACACACTGTCTCAAGAAAGTAAGGAGCGAACAGATCAGACGCGCAGCACGGAGCACAGTCGAAAAAGTCAGTGTCGTCGCCGATTTCTCGATGAAGCTATGCGATATGGCGATGTTTAGTGATTTGTCGCCCGATGCCTTTGATGCCCGATCCAAAAAGCTGCTCAAAAACTACCAGGCTAACATTCCGCTGGACGGCGAAGAAATCCTGGGCCTCCTCAAAGAAGTGCATGATGCTGTAAACGACTTTTGTTCCGAATATGAGATCGAAATTATGCCGGAAAATTTGGCCAATAGCATGGAGGCGCGCTCCAAAGGAAAAAGTCCTCCAGTCAAACCGAGGCGTATTGAACCAGCCCGTAAGGCTGAACAAAAGATTTCCGCCCTCAAGGAAGCCATAGGGAGCCTTCGAAAGCTTATTGCGAACCCGCCTTTCGATGCAACACGTGCCTACATGATAGCCTTGGAGGCCTATACAGCAGACCAAGGATTGGACGATTGCATCCTATTAATTCGAAAGCCGGGAACGGATAGTTTTTTCCAAAATATTGGCTGTGGGAAACTCTTTTATGCCACCCGTAAGCGTAACATCGTGAAGGCGACCAACCCAGACGTCTTTGGCCTGTGCATCCAACGTCGCAAAGACATCATTTTTGCTTCGGCGACAGAAAAAAAAGACTCAGAGCTACCTACCGGCTTGGCTGCGAAGTTTTAAGGGCATTAAGTCGCTTTTTCTCTTACCTGTCGTCGTCGACGATCAGGTGCATGCAGTGATCTTAGGAGTATGTTGGAAGGCGTATTTACTCAATCTAGAAGCGGAAAAGCTCGCCGAAGTACGTAGCCTCCGTGACGCACTCACCGAGGTGTACGAAATCTCCAATACCCTGGGTTCCAGTCGCCCCGACACACGCGTAATCGCATGATGTGAAATGAGTACTTGTCGGTGATTGCCTTAGTGGCCGTCGGTTGTAGGTCGATCGCTAGAGCGATTGCCACGGGCCACAAAACATTCGCGTTTATTCGCGTGCATTGGCGGATTCAAAAAATAAAACCCAGCCTCAACCGGATTATGCAGATTTCAGGTAGGGCCGCATCCCCGCGACGCCCTAACCACGGCAGATCGTGGCCACCTCGACTTGCTTTGCTCCGGCCTTTTTCAAAGTCTCAGCGCAAGCATTCACAGTCGCACCCGTTGTCAACACATCGTCCACGATCACATAGCGTGCCTCCGGATCTACCAGTGCACTAGGATTTAAATGGAACGACCGCCGTACATTTTTCAGCCGTTCGACGCGAGTGAGCTGAGTCTGGCTTCCCTTGATGTCTCGGCGCAGCAGCAAAGGCTGTGTGGTCGTCTTGGGCAGACGGAAACGTAGGATGCTATCTACGATTAATTGGGCCTGGTTGAAGCCGCGCTTCTCTAGGCGGCGAGGAGATACTGGAACGGGGACAAGTACTGCTCCCGCTAGGTTATCCGTAAACTCAGAATGTCGCTCCAAAAGCCGTCGAATGTCCTCCTGCAGGAACAAACCGTCCTGGTATTTTAGTGTTTGAATAAGAGCCCGCGCCGGACCGTTGTAACGATAGGCGCTCGAGCAACGGTCGAAATGGAAACGGTCCTCCAGACAGTGATGACAGCCGTGGCTACGGTGTGCTTCACCCTCAAGTTGCGCGCCGCATTTCGTGCAGGTGGCTCCCTCAATAACATGAAGAAAACGGGTTGCCTCCATACCAAGGTAGCGGAATGGAGAGGTGGTCTCAACGGGCGTTTCTCGCCAAATACAGTTGCGAGGAAAGATGAAATCTAGGAACAAGCTACTCCAATGTTTGAAGGTATCTGTGGCAGGCATAACAAGCGTTGAATCGATCAGATAATACAGAATCAATTCGTTGAATTACGACTACATAACAAAATCCCTGCCAAAAATATCGCCGTCGCAAAAATGCCGTCGCGCATACCGGAATTCCCCAATAACCACGCATGGGGTGCGCTCTCAAAGTCCACAAACCTCACCAAAACTAATAGGCCAAAAACGATTCCGGCATGGAGTCCAATACACGGCGCAAGGGAGCCAGAGCGTAGACGCAGCATAGTGAGCCAAACTCCCAGTAAACTTAGATTGAGAAAATCCAGAAGTGTCGCATCCCGCACCACCCCCACTAAAGTCCAGCCCGCGATAAAGAAACCATCTGCGACAGTAGCCGCGCCGACCAGCTCCAACTCAACATTCTTGGGCATCTTGTAGTGCGTGTAAGCAAAGAAAATCGAGCTCAACACCAAGCCACCTATTACGGGCCGCCAGAGCGAAAATGCCCGCCAGATCAATGTTCGGAAAACCGACTCCTCGAGAATCGCCAAGATCACGGCGCCGATCAGCGACTTCATAAGGATCGACGGCACCGCGCCCCATTCGGCTTCCCAGACTGCCGAGGCTGTGCTTACACGAAGAACTCCAAGGGCAGCCAGTAGCGCCAGCCCCAGCCCGAAATAACTCAGCAGTCGCTTCCATTCGCTTCCAGCCCAAGCGAACCCGGCCTCCCGCCAACTAGAAAAACGCAACGAGCGCACCAGCCACGGCAGACAAATCAAAACCCACAGCCACCGCTGGCGATCAAAGTAATCTTCGAGGTCATTGTCGGCGATTTCTTCCGTCAACACATTGGGCGCGGATGCGTGCCAAGATTGAATCGCATTATACACCCAAGGACTCGTTATGGCTGCGAAACCTAAGGCTCCAAAATAGACCGTGACCAGAGCAAACAATCCCTGGAATGTCGGATTGTTGGGAGGATCAATCATTCGCGTATGTGACATGATCTAGAAAAAGGCCGTGAGGTGGAGCGGTCGAGATCAGGTGTGTTCGTTGGCCCGAGGTCAAGGCAGACTCGATGTCCTCCACCCGGATGCGTCCCCCACAACAATCGACAAAAGCGCCGATCATCGACCGCATCATCTTATAGAGAAAACCGTTCGCCTCTACCATGATATCATACCGCCGCTCACCGAGCGTCTTCACCTCAAAACGGCTTACCACACGCACAGGATCGTCAATGGTTTGGCCTGGCTGACGCAACGCCGCGAAGGCAGCGAAATTGTGCGACCCCTTGAAACTGCGAGCGACCACCTCGGCAATTTCCGGGCTATAGTCCTTGTTTAAAATACCCCACCGCACACGTGCCTCAAACGGGTCCATCATCCCATAGGCCAACTGATAGACATAGCATTTTGATGCCGCTGAGTATCGTGCGTGAAAATCGGCCTCGACCGGCCTCAAAGCGTTCAAGCGTATGCTAATGGGCAAACGCGTGTGCAACGCCTTCATGAACTGCTCAGCCGAGTGCTTCCAAACCGCGTCAAAATGAAACACCTGAGCCCGCGCATGAACACCCGCATCCGTACGCCCGCTACCTTGAATGCGCACCTTCACCTTCAAAATTCCTTCCAACGCCCGCTCCAAACAATCTTGCACCGTATTCCCCGAAGGCTGGGCCTGCCACCCATCAAAACCAGTCCCATCATAGGCTACCACACCCATCCAGCGCTGTATTTCATTTTTTTCGTCCACAAAAGACCCCATACTTCGCAAAAATTCATCCTTCAACCCTCATCCTTCATCCGTCAACCTACGCCCTATGTCCGCATTTCAGTTCTTTTCCGGTGACGACGACTTCCTCCTCAACCAACGAGGGGATGAAGTGTGGCAGGATTGGATCAGCGAGACAGGAGCCGACGACTACAGCCGCGAAGTGTTCGATGGTCGGGTAAATAATGTCGCCGACCTAGAGAAATTGATCAGCCAACTCCGCGGCTCGCTTCAGTCCATGTCCCTATTCGGAGGCTGTAAACTCGTCTGGATCAAAAATTTTAATGCCCTGGCGGATTCGGTTACCGGTCGCGCCAAGTCCTCGCTCGATCTCCTCGACAGTATCAAGGACGACATTACCCACCTTCAGCCCGATACCGCCCGCCTGCTCATCACGGCTAGTCCGGTCGACCGGCGTCGCGCCTTTTATAAGTGGATATTTAAAGCAGGCGCAGGCATGCACCTTTCTGTCGACGCTAAAGACCCAACCCCGATGCTCGGCCTCATCGAGAAGATTGTCACCGACCGCCAAGTCAGCTTCGACATCCCCGCCCGAGAGCTCCTCATCGCCAAAGTATCGGCTAACGCGCGCGTCATCCAAAACGAGACTGAGAAACTCGCCACCATGGTCGGAGACGGCGGTACCATTACCGAACATCTCGTGCACGCATACGTGCCTGTCTTCGGTGACACCGATTTCTTCGAGGCAGCCGAAGTCTTCTACCAGCTTGACCTCCGTCCCGCCCTCGTCGCCCTCGATCGCTACTTCTTCACCTACAGCGATGCCCGTGGCCTCATCTCCAACCTCCAGGGCCGCAACCGCCTCCTCATCCAGCTCAAAAGCCTCCTTCAGTCATGCGCTATTCGCCTCGGTGCCCGTGGCATCGACAAACGCGGCTGGGACAACGCCAGCCACCAATTCAACGACCTCTTTCCCGGCGAAACACGCAAAAGCCCTTTCAATATATTTTCACAAAATGCCTGGTACGCCGGACGCCTCGCCGCCACCGCCGACCGCGTCCCCCTCCGCAAACTCATCAACTTCCAGCTCGAATTTACCCGCGCCTTCGAAGGCATCCTTGC
>JABSRG010000092.1 GCA_013215165.1 Opitutales bacterium
GACTTCCTTGATCGGAAGTCCGCCAGAGCCAACCACTTTTTAATTTTTTAGCGCATCCCTATGGGATGGCTGTGATTGGATTTGGGAAATTTAAAATACGGATTGGAATTCATTTAGGAAGAGAGCGCATGCTGGATGCATGCAGAGAGTATACTCGGACGTTTTTTGCCCATTTGTAGCAGCGGCTGAGACATGCATGGCATCCGCCACTTTCAGAGTGCATGAACTCAAAGCTTTTTCCTTCCACAGTAAGCCATTTTAATCCTACTTACCCGGCACACCCAGATTCTTTAATCCGTAAAAAATACCTCTACCATGTCTCGCAAAGTCACTTTGTTCACTGGCCAATGGGCTGATTTATCCCTCGAAGAACTCGCGCCCATGGCCCGTGAAATGGGCTACGATGGCCTCGAACTGGCTTGCTGGGGCGATCACTTTGAAGTGCAAAAGGCTCTTAGCGAGGCCGATTATATCGCCAATAAGTGGAAGCTACTCCAAGACAACTCACTGACCTGCTATTCCATTTCCAGTCACTTGGTCGGCCAGGCGGTGTGTGACCTAATCGATTCCCGCCACCAGTCCATTCTTCCCGATTATGTTTGGGGCGACGGTGAGCCCGAAGGCGTGCGCCAACGCGCCGCCCAAGAATTAATTGATGCCGCGAAGGCAGCTCGGAAGTTCTTTGATGCTCGTCCGGATGAGTCTGTCGTAGCGCCAGTGGTCAACGGCTTCACCGGTTCCTCTATCTGGCACGCCCTCTATGCTTTCCCGCCGACATCCCAAGAATTCTTAGAGAAAGGGTTTGAAGACTTCGCCCAGCGTTTCGGCCCTATCATGGACGCATTTGATGCGGTCAACGTTAATTTCGCTCTAGAAGTCCATCCTACCGAAATCGCCTTCGATATCGCCAGTGCCCAACGCGCCCTTGAGGCCCTGGGCCAACACAAGCGCTTTGGCTTCAATTACGACCCCAGCCACTTGGGCTACCAGGGCGTCGACTACGTGAAATTCATCCGCGACTTTGATGACCGTATTTTCCACGCCCATATGAAAGACGTATGGTGGGCTGCAGGTGACGGCTCAGTCGGTGTCTTCGGTGGACACACCGACTTCGGCGATGCTCGCCGCTATTGGGACTTCCGTTCCGTAGGCCGTGGCGCCATCGACTTCGAGGCCATCATCGTCGCTCTCAACGACATTCGCTACGGCGGTCCCCTCTCCATTGAGTGGGAGGACATCCGCATGGATCGCGTCCACGGAGCCACGGAAAGCGCAGCATTCGTTCGCAATCTCGACTTCCCCCGCTCCGACCGCGCCTTCGATGCAGCCTTCGACAAAGAAGAACAATAATGGTATCCATCAGGCATAAAGAGGTGGCGACAGCCATTGCTTCACCCGAGCATTGTCCCACTGCGATCAGTTCAGTGATCGCGCTACCAAGCCTCAGGAGATGATCGTTCAGTAAGAGCTCAGCATCTTGAGATTCATTTCCCCAAACTAAGCTAGACAGATTGTGGATATGAGCTAAACAAACCATTTCTAAGGATTGCAAAGTGCATATTTAATGTGCACACTTTAAAACATGGAAGCTAGTTTGATAGACTTGCGTCGACGACCCAGTCGAATTTTGAAGGCTGTAGAAAATCGCGAAACAGTTATTTTGTCGCGACGCGGTAAACCGATAGCACAAATCTCTCCTCTGGAAAAGGATTCGCATGAGAGTTTGATTGAACACGAGGCTTTTGGGATTTGGAAAAATCACGGGCCAGAGAACGTTGAGGCACAAATACGCGCACTCCGCGATAGCCGCTATCGTGATCTTTGATACAGATATCCTAATCTGGTTCCTACGCGGCAACACGGAGGCTGCGAGCATAATAAAAGATACTCCAAAGCGGTCTATCTCAGCCGTTACGCTGATGGAATTACACCAGGGAGCTCGTGACAAAAGAGAACAACGAACCATAGGAAAATTTTTCCGTGATCAATCGTTCAAGCTACTTCCACTGACTGAAAATATCAGCCATCGAGCCTGCATTTATGTGGAGGAGTATTGCCTAAAAGCTAACATGCAGATGGCCGATGCACATATAGCAGCCACCGCAGTGGAAGAACGCGAAGTGCTATTCACTGCGAATTCGAAACATTATAAATCGATCACCGAGCTAGAACTGAAAGTGTTTAGAGTCTCTTGAAAAATGGTTTGCCGTGATGCTGGAGGCCCTACATCTCCGTCCAGAAATCGTCCTGAAACTCTTCAGAAAACTTCGTCCAAGTTGCTGCAGACCAACAGCGCTATCTCCCGAGCATGCCTTCTTTCATGAAGGCGATCAAATCTGTGAGCTGTTCCTCGGAAAAATATGTCACCGCTGACATCTTGGAATTGGGATTAAAACTCTGCGGGTTAATCGTGTAATTGATAAAATATTCAGAATTGTGAATGGCGTGCGCCGCTAGAATTTCGAAGGGACGCATCGCCCTGCTGCCGCCAATAGTTCCAGCAGGTCCTGAATGACAACTGATGCACGAGACCATCCAGTATTTGCGACCTATTTCACCTTGATGAGATAATTCCGTGAATTTTCCGCTGTAGTAAGGCTCGAAGCGTTCAGCGTAGTTTACAAATTCGATCTCAGTCACACCCCAAGGCATCTTATGGCCAGAGCCAAGGACGCCTGGATGGGCTTGATCATCGAACGAAAAGAAAAACGGCCCGGGATCTACGTCGAAAGATTCCTTCCAATTTGAAGGTTTAACTCCATTGATCTCGACGACAATGAAGGCTTCTTTCTCTTTTGAAAAATCGCGCGAAAAGTGAGAAAGGTATCCGTCCCAGCACCATGCGAGCAAGGTATCTTTTTCCTCAGCACCTGCGACGCTCTTCCACAAAGCCTCCATGGGGACAACCTTGAGTTTGGCATGGTTGAAGTAGGGAGGTTGGTGTAAGTTTAACTCTTTCGCCTCAAGCCCAGCTACAAATTCATAACTCAAGGTCAGTTTTTCCTCATTGATCGTAACAATGAGATCCTTTTCTTCGCCGAAAAGCTGGATTGATGTAATCGAGATGACGAAGAAAAAAAGTAAACGGCGTGCTATCATAATGTCGGAAGGTTTCTTGTTTTGCTGGCAAATTTCATACCATTTTCTGTGACAATGCTTGTTTGCAATGGTTCGAGCTCTTGAATGAAAACGGTCTCAATCTTATCATCAAATTCCATTATGCCTGAAAACCACCTTGCCGCTCCGTTTGGTCCAACGGGAGCTATCCTACGTACCCTGCCATCGCCCTACTTACCGCATTCAGCCACGGGATTACTCCATCTACCGCGCTTCATCGCAAAAATCCGTTGGGTTAAAGAATACGGTGAACTGCCAAAAAGTTATAAGAAAAACTATAAGCGTGGTTTCGACCGATTCCTCTGCATGCACCTGGGAGTCGATCCCGCAGATGTCGAGACTGCGGTTATGGAAAGCGCAAACGACGCTGAACTCGACGCGAAGCTGCTCGCTCTGTTCCCAGAGGATTGCCGTGTCGCTCAATGGAATCGCGAAATCACACATAAGGGGATCAGCGAGGCTGGGCGAGAATTTCTCCTCGAAGCACTGACTGAGATGGGGTGTCCCGAGAAAATTGATACAGTTCTCTGTGTAGCCGACTTGATTGATTTTGATGAGGGCCGCATTGAGGGTTATGATGTTGCCACGGCGATGGAAAAAAAAGCCGCTGCCGAAACCTAGAACGGCGCTTAAAGTCTACGCTCTAAACCATGGCCTCAAAGATCATTGCACTGTGTGTATTCTGGATCGTATCGCTTGCCGTCGCCTTCTTTTTTGGACTCAATCAGACGCCATTGATCGACATGGAGAACGATCAATCCATGCCTACAAATACTGGGTTTCAGATTAACAATGCTGAACGCTCCTTGATCGAAGCCCTACGAGAGCAACCGTGGCAAATCGACGAACTCCGCGATCAACTCGAAAGCGGGATATTCAATCAAACGCGTGAAAGTGTAATCCCCGATGACTCGAAACGCCTTTCATCAAAAGCAGCGATGCAAACTTTGAAGGGTTTGCTCTCTGATCCAAGTGTCGCAGTCGAGCGGTCTTGGGCACTGCTCAATCAAATTGAGCCTTCTGACATCCCAGAGCTGCTTGATATTCTTCAGAACAGCGCGACCACGGGACGCAGTGCGCGCCAGTTCCGATCTGCATTTATCCGAGCCGCAATGAGCAAATGGGCACGCGTCGATCCCAATGGAGCACTAGATTCGGTCGACCCAGAGAGTAACGCTGCCCGCAGCGCTTACTTCGGCATTTTTGAAGCAGTAGCCCAGTCCGATCTAAACTATGCGCGAGAATTACTCGAAAGAGTGCCCGATGCCACCGCGCGGTCTGCTGCCTATTTCGCTGTCATTGAAGCCGAAATGGTACAGGATACAGTCGACTTCGTTGAGGTCGGTCAGCTGATATCTGACGGCCTATCCACTCAAGCAGGCAACCGCTTCCTCAGTCGAGTTTTGCAGCGGGATGAATTTCAAAGCCCAGCCGTCGCATCAAAATTCATAAGTAGCCTCGAAAATACGGATAATCGTCGATTCGCAAGTGACGCTATCGCCCATAACTTGTCGAACACAAATCCTGAACTCGCGGCGAATTGGGCGCTGACCTTGGATACCGATCTCGAACGCGAAAGCGCCCTACAAATCTCCACTCAAAAATGGATTGATAAGGATATCGGCGCTGCCGCTGAATGGCTGAACCAGCAGGGAGGTTCGGCAGATATTGATCCAGCATATGTCAGTTTCGCGCGACGTACAGCACATGAAGACCCCGAAGCCGCGATGAGCTGGGCAGAAGGCATTACCCAAGACGAGCAGCGTAACACCACCGTTTACTACGTGGCCCGCCGCTGGCTAGAGATCGACCAAGACAAAGCCCAAGCATTCGCCGAAAGTTCTGCAGAGTTAACCGAGGAACAGCGCAATAATCTAATGAATCCGACTGAGCTTGAAGCTTTACCAGAACCCACTAAAGTATTTTAAAAGCTAAAACCGAGGTTTGATAATCCGAAAAATCCCTACACCGAAACATGAAAAATATACTCCTCCTAATCGCCTCCTTAGGGCTGACATCCTTTACATTTGCCGAGGGAACCGCCAAGGCAGAAAAGTCAAAACCTCAGAAAGAGACCATCACGGGTGTCGCCCAATGTGCCAAGTGCACTATGAAACAGAGCAAAAAATGCCAAACGGCCGTCGTCGTGGGAGAAGGCGACGATGCCAAAGTCTACTTCCTCAAAGGTGATAAAAAATTTCACGACCAGATCTGCAATCCTGGCACCAAGTTAAACGTGACGGCAACAGGCATCATTAAAGAAAGTAAGAAAGGCAAACTCAGGATAACTAAGCCTAAGGTAACGGTCATCGCAGCAAAGTAGAGCTGAAGGCTCAGGTATCATTTCAGCATAGGCTTCCCCAAACCGGGGAAGCCTTTTTTGTGGCGGTTCGAATCAGCCTCACGAGCCAGCAAGGTGATAGATGGATAAAGGTTATTGGGACGAGATTAGAGAAATTTCTTGTTTCATATATGGAACATTGGTAACTCTTTCTCCCAATGGCCGAACGTCCCAATATCATCTTCATCATGTCTGATGACCACGCTGCGCAGGCGATTTCTGCCTATGGTCACGGCATTAACCAGACCCCTAATATCGACCGCCTGGCCAAGGAAGGCATGCGGTTTGATCATTGTTACGTTACGAATTCTATCTGCACGCCTTCGCGTGCAGCGATCATCACGGGCACGCACAATCACATCAATCGGGTGACTACCCTGGATACGCACATCGACAACCGGATGCCCAACGTAGCCAAACACCTACAACAAGGCGGCTATCAAACAGCGATCATCGGCAAATGGCATCTGGGCGAGGGTCCACGTCATGAGCCCACTGGCTTTGACACATGGTCGGTAGTTCCGGGTCAGGGAGACTACTATAATCCCGAATTTATCGGCCCAGATGGCATAGAAAAGATCCCCGGTTACGTCACCGACATCACCACCGACAAAGCACTGAACTTTATCGAACAGCGCGACACGGATAAGCCTTTTTTCCTCATGTGCCACCACAAGGCCCCCCATCGCCCCTGGCATCCACGCGAAGATCACCGCGGCACATACACAGATCCCATCCCCACACCCAAGACTTTTGATGACGACTACATGAACCGTGCTAACGCTGCCTCTGCAGCCAGAATGCGGATCACTCACGACATGACTTATTGGGATCTCGATTTGGTTCAGCCAACTACGGCTGACGGTCGAAAACTCGGTACGGTGGAGTGCATGATTCCCTCTCCAGACGATCTTGAAGGTTTCGAACTCATGTGTCGCCTCACCGGCGAAAAATTTACTTTCCAGACGCACCAAGAGCTCAAGGAATTCAAATATCAGCGCTACATGCGCAAATATCTGCAGACCGTCCATTCGATCGACGATAATGTGGGGAGACTCCTGGAATACCTGGACGAGAAAGGTTTAGCAGAAAACACGCTTGTGATCTACACCTCAGACCAGGGCTTCTACCTTGGCGAGCATGGCTGGTTCGACAAGCGCTTCATCTACGAAGAAAGCTTCCAAATGCCCTTCCTGGTGCGCTACCCTAAGGGCATCTCAGCCGGCGCTATCAATAAAGACATGGTGAGCAATGTCGACTTCGCTCAAACCTTCCTCGACTTCGCAGAGCTACCCGCACCCAACTATATGCAAGGCCGAAGTATCAGGCCTTTACTCGAAGGCAAAACGCCGGACGACTGGACCGATCTAGCTTATCACCGCTATTGGATGAACCAGGACGAGATCCACAACGCCTACGCTCACTACGGTATCCGCACGCACGACTATAAACTCATTTATTGGTATAACGAAGACCTAGATGAAGACGGAGCCCGACCCGGCACCGACCAACCTGAATGGGAACTCTTCGACCTAAAAAAAGACCCTCTCGAAGTCATCAATGTCTACAACGACCCAGCTTATGCCGATGCAGTTGAGAGCATGACCAAGAAACTCGACGCAAAAATGAGCCGCATTGGAGATATTCCCTGTCATTGATTTTGTAGGTCGCCTACTGACGGAGTGCTCAATTGGAATGCTTAAAACTCCCAAGTCACCCCCACGCTCACACCGCGCCCCGGCTCA
This sequence comes from Opitutales bacterium, assembly GCA_013215165.1. Classification (NCBI taxonomy): domain Bacteria; kingdom Pseudomonadati; phylum Verrucomicrobiota; class Opitutia; order Opitutales; species Opitutales bacterium. The sequence goes on from JABSRG010000092.1 coordinate 7,204, forward strand.
GGTGCCTGATCTTTAATAAACGAGGTATGATGGCGAATCTCTTCATCGAGCAGATTGGTCGCTTTGACGTAGAAACTCCCCGAAGCCTGATCCATTTCCCAGTACCAGGTCATCTGGGCATCCCACTCAACGTAGTCTTCTGTAGGCAGTTCGAAAGGAGCGGTTCGGTCTTGCTCAAAGGCATAGCGTAATAGCGAACTCAACGAGAGATTCCCGAGAGTGTAGTCCAGACGGCCGCCGAGACGCACCGGAGGCGTGCGCGGTAGATAAGTATCTGCGTCTCTGTTTTCAGCATGGGTGATATCGAGCAGGCCTGTGATGTGGAACGATTGGTCAACCTCATGCAGAGCATGCCAGGTGATCTCCGCTTCAACGCCATAGACGAGAGCCTCAGCTTCAGTGAACTCATATACGTCCAGCTCATCGATCTCTTCTCCAGTCTGCTGGCTATAGACATAGTTATCGAACTGGTGACCAAAGAGCGTCAATACCGCCTCGATATCTCCCGAGTCATAGCGGAGTGATGCGTCGATTCCATAGCCGACCTCCAGATCAAGCGTCGGGTCTCCAATTTCGTATTGAGCCGTCGCAGCATGGGGACCATCTGCATAAAGTTCGGTGGCGTTAGGAGCCCTTGAAGAGCGAGTCAGCGAAACACTGGCACGCAGCATATCGCTCAAAGGCACCAGCGCCGCAACTGAAACACTGGGAGCCCAAGCTTCGTCGCTATCCCCAGCATTTGTCTCAACCTCACGATAGTCGATACGGCCTCCGAGACTCCATTGCCAAGAGTCCATATCGAACTCTTCCAAGAAAAATGCTGCCCATTCAGTCGTCTCAGACGGGGGTGTAAACGCCTCTTCGCCGTCTGCCGTCGAGTCTTCAAAACTAGCCTGTGCTCCCCAAACACCGGAGACGTTATCCCAGGCATGGACGACTTCGAGCCGTCCTTCCCAACCAGAGAGATCATAACGCGTTCCTACTTCATCTCCCTCTAGCTCCACGTGCTCATAGTCTGCGAAGCCTAAGCGTAGGCGCACCGTTTCTACGAGTCCTGCTTCCACAACAAATTCTGCATCCAGATCACAGCCATCCCATAGGGATGCGCTAAAAAATTAAAAAGTGGTTGGCTTTGGCGGACTTCCGATCAAGGAAGTC
>JABSRG010000093.1 GCA_013215165.1 Opitutales bacterium
GGACTGTGGAGTGATCCGGCGATCTGGAGTGGCGACGGCGTTCCTATTAACCCGACTTACATGGACGGTGGGGAAGAATTTATTGAATTTTTTGATGCTAGAATCAATGTCGGGCATGTCATTCGGCCCAATATTGGTGCGAGTGTTTATGATTTAATAATAGATGGGGAAATAGCGTTTAATCCCGAAGACACCCTCAGGGCTTGGGGCGCGTTTGAATTGAATGGAATTATTCGTGCACCAACGGAAAGCGATACATTGGCTAGCCTCTATGTCATCACAGATTTCGGGCGTTATAAGATCCTTAATGAGGCTTTAATACTTAGTGAAACAGATGGGATCATGACCTCGCCAAGGTTTATAGATGGGGGCTCGATCATAACCGATACTGGAAATCTGTTTATGAGCGTGCTGTTCACGACAGAATTCCCTCTGTCAAATCCAGATCCAGAAGCCTTTCCCTTCAGAATCGATAACGCTTCTTTACTGGCTAGTAATGGTGGAGATTTCGAATTGGAGGCCCTCTTACTCGACATTGGGAGCACGACAGAGATTTCAATCACAGGGGGCTCTTCGGTTAAACTGAGTGGATCTGGTAATGATATATTCACCGATAATCTCTACGTGAATACGCATGGCATTAGTAATGCGTATAACGTTGACGTTTTAAACTTCGATACCTCAGACATTCTGTTCGGTGATAGCCGTGATAATCATTTATTTGTGAATGGCTTTTTGGACGTAAACTGGAACACCGGCGGATTGTTATTGGACCGGGGTAAGATCACGATAGCCGGCCGATCTCATAAGAATAGCCCCACTCCTAAGATTGGAAACTCAGAATTCTTCTATGCGGGTGACACGCTAGGTGCGCTTACTGCTAGTGCCGAGTTGATCATTGAGAATTTCGAGCTGTATGAGTTTGCGAACGATCTTCAGATGCGTGCTGAGCAGGGCGGGGATTTTAGGATTTCCGGAAATGGGGCAGATTCGAGTGAGTTTGTTATATTGAATAGTATGACCCTCATGGCCCAAGGCGAGGATTCATCTGCGACTTTTTCGACGTTTGGAGGTTACGACGTAGATACTCCGTTGATTGCCTCGAACGATAGTTTAATTAAATTTTCTGGTCTCACAGTTGCCAGCACAGATTATCTCGAAAATGCTGACCAGAGGAACGTTTTCAGGGGCGATTTGACCGCTACGAGTGACGGAACTATTACCTTAGAACGAAGGCTTCGAGGTTTTACAATCGACGGTGAAGTTTATGCAACCGATGGCGGCAATATTTACCTCGGAACCAGTAATTCTAACATCGCGATGGGACGAGTGGTTCTAAATAACAATATCCTGGCAGAGAAGGATCCGGTGTCAGGTAGGTCGGGATTAATCAGCGTTGAACTCAGCACGAGCCAGGCAAATAACCCAGTTTTCACCGGGGATGAAATACGCGCGAGCGGTCAATTCTCTAGGGTACGTTTTGAGAATGCGGATATCTTTGAGCTGCCCGCTGGAAGTGCGATCAATGCTGAGATGGGAGGCCAGGTGTCCTTTGAGGTGCAAACGCGCACTGGTATTTTTGGCGTGGGAGATGACCCGATTTGGCCCACATTTAATATAAATGGACCTATTAATATTAATGGGTATCGTCCAATCGGTTCGGATCCGGCCAGCCCGTCCTCAATTACCGACGCAGTGGCAAGATCTACATCAGTATCCATTGGGCTAAACAACAGGGGCTATCACACCGTGAATGTGGGGAGCGCGGCTGCCCCCAATCTCTTCGTTAATGAAGGCGGGACCCTATCCTTTTATGGTGATGATCAGGTTGGTTCTTCAATTAGCTTTCCTGCGGCTAACATCGGAGCTACGGGCTCTACGTCGATAATCACTGTAAGCAGTTTTGAAGATACCACCTTCGGCAGTAGCAATCCACTCATCGCCCAAGATGGGGGTAAAGTGAATTTTACGGGTATCGACACCTTAGAAAGTGAGCTGACGATTGATTCTTCAGCGATCATTACCGCCGACGGAAGCGGGTCGCGCATTTGGTTTCGAGACTATGGTGTCAATCAGGTCGATATCGCCCTACTGGCGGAAAATGGAGCAGACATCTTATTTTATGGCATCAATAATCGAAACTCAGATCCACTCGCGAGGAACATTTTCGAAAACACCCTCACAGCCCGAGGGTCAAGCAGTCGACTGGGCGTATTCTCGATGGGAGGGCTTACAATTCGAGGCAGTGTGTATGCTCAGGATCGCGGTGATATAGACTTTGGGGGCATTTCAAACTCCTCATTGTTTCGTGGAGTGACTATCGAAGGAGACTTAAACGCGACTGGTGGCGGTACCATTTATGTCGATGGCACAATTGCCGGGGTGGACAGTGCTGGAGATAGCTATGAAGGGCTGACAATCGAGGGTGATATGTCCGCTGGCGGCTCGGGCAGCATTATTACAGTAGGGTCTTTTAGTAATACCGTTGATGACGGCCAGATGTTCTTCGATGGGGACATCACCGCTACCAATGGTGGGCGCGTAAACATCAATGCGATAGAAAGGTTTAATGCTACTACTGAGCTTATAACCTTCAGTGGTGATATTATCTCAGCTGCTGGAGCTTCTGGTAGCACAAAGGCACAAGTCTATTTTCGGGGTGCAGACGCAATCACGCTCAACGCTCATAATACCATATCAGCCGGGGATGGCGGGCTGGTCATGTTTAGGTCGGCTCCTTACAATGATGATGCTTTCATCACACGGCTCTCTTTGAACAACGCTGTTTCTTTGAGTGCTGGTGGCGAGATCCGTTTTGGCCAAGCTGGGAGTTCATCAGACACAGGATATCGTCGAATCGAATTGAGCACCCTGACCAGCACTGCGCTCGTCAATAGCACCGGCGGCCATCTCATGTTTGGCGGTGATTACGATGGCAGTGTGCTAGTCTTTCCTGAAAACGTTGCCACTCCAATCACCTTCACCCACGCCGACGGTAAGCTGACCATCGACGCCTTCGAGGACATCGTAATCAATGAGCACATACCCATAACGGTGACATCGGGTGCCAAGGTAGTTCTTTCGGGCTCGGAGACGATAAATAGCTCACTGTTGTTCGATCCCGAATCGAGCGTAGATGTCTCGGGTGGGGGTTCGTTGATCGATATAGACGAGTACGGTGACGTTTCTTTTGAAGGGCCATTGCAGATATCATCGGGGGGTCAGGTGAGTTTAGATGGTGAAAATATGGGTGCCCTCCTAAGCTTTGATGATACGGCCACGATTTCGGTTACGGGAGATGATAGTCTCTTTGAGAGTAAACGTTACCTGAATACATCCTCTACTGGGTTTTTCGACATAACCCAGGCAGGTGAGGTGTCCCTGAAGGATGGAAGCTACAATATCGCGGGTGCTATCACAGTAGATGGCGAAGGGTCTCTCTTCGAGGTCAACGACGCAGTTCTATTAGAATTATCTAATAACACGTTTTCCGTTAAAAACCAGGGAGCCATCGTATTCGCGGGAACGAATGCTCTGTCCTCACAAATGAACCTTCTCGGATCTACCGAGACCGTGGTCCAAGACGGGGGAAGTCTGACTATTAAAGAGTTTGGTGACGTAGATCTCCCCGGTGGGTTTCGTAGTGAGGGCGGGAGCGAGATCATCATTTCTGGCATCAGCACTGGTGGTTCGGATATTAACATACCCGGCAGCTTGGTCTCCGATGGCGCAGGCAGCAGTATCCTTGTCCAGAACTGGCAACTAGTGACCGTGCCAAACAGCGCAACGATCAGCGCCGATGGAGCGGAAGCTTCAGTAAACTTTGAAGGCATTCGTGAGATGGACCTCAACGTCGCTGTGCTATCAGTCAACAATGCGGGTTCCATCCTCTTCGACGGCGACGCTAATGCGGCGTCGCTCCTATCCATAAATAGTGATGTCAGAGCAGCGGGCAGCGGGATTATGAATTTCAAAGACTTTAGCGAAGTGACTGTAAACGCTGATGTGCGTGCTGAAGGAGGGGCTCTCGTCAATTTCCAAGGCGGGGGCAATAGCACCGTTACCCAGGAAGTATCTGTAACCGGCGAGGGAAGTTTTACCGTGGCAGAAGGGGGCCAAATCTCCTTTAACCCAGAGACGATTGGGCAGCGGCTGGAGTCTGCTGTTGGTTCGCTGCCGATTCGGTTCTTTAGCGAAGTCGACGTGTCGGGACAGGGTGGCGGCGTGTTTCAAGTTACTGGGGTTAGCAGCAACGAACTCTTTGTTGATTCGGACATTTACATGACCGGAGGGTCGGGTCTCATCGAAGTCGACGGCAGAGTAGAATTTAATAATAAAACCGTGACCGCTGATGGTGTAACAAACCTCATCGACGCAACAACTTCAACCACTGGCTTGCGCAATGGTAGCCTGAGAGCTCTCAATGGAGCTGGTATTTTGGTAAATAATTCAGATGTTTACGATAACATGTCGTTGGTGTGGGATGCGGACTCCTTTGTTCGGGTGAATACCTATCTCGATTTTAACCATCCCAATTTAGTGCCTGGAGATAGCTCGCTGAGCCTACTCGAAAAGCGTAACTACGGTACGATCTTTTTGGATCGCGCCGCAGTATTGGAATTTGATGATCTGGACAATTGGGCCCTCGCCGGAGGAGGTGCTATTGTCATGGACAGTTCGTCTGTAATACGCGCGGTAGATGCAGAAGAGACGTTTCCTGGTTCAGAAGAGTATTTGCCCCAGAAGAGTTGGTATAATGTGGACCAGTATATCTCAGGAGAAGGACATATACACAACTCAACGGAGAACCAGTCTTTAGGCACCATCGAATCCAACATTTCTTCGATTACGATCCGAGCAGATGGGATCGCAGAAGACACATTCTTCAATGCAGGGCGCTTGCTTGCATCAGGCGCAGCCATACTGGATATCCAGGGTGAGGGCTACGCATCCTTGTTAAACTCGGGCGAGATCACGACCACTTCGACCCATCAGTCTCAACCGAACACACCTTCAGGCAGAGGTGTGGAACTCCCTCAAACGGTGGTGCAAGAACTCGGAGGCTATGCGCGCGCACTTGGAGATGGGGTACTATGGGATTTAGACTTGAGCGATGGATTACTCTCCGGAGGGCGGTTGATCGCTGAAGACGGAGCAGTCATCATTCTTGGCGGTCGTGATCTCCTGTCTGTCACACTCAACTCATCAGCGGCTTCAGGAGGAGGTGGAGGCTTTTTCGAAGGAACAAATATAGGAGGCTCAGGAGTGAGCGCATTGAGTAACCTTTCTGATACGCGTTTGGAGGATGGCGTGGTGCGCCTCACTGGAAATCAAGATATCTTCCTAACGGACTTGCCGGATTCTGAAGCCCTCACGATTGCTACCGGGGGCTTGTTCCAATTTATCGGTTCAGGCACCGCGTTCATTTATGGCGCGGGACCTGGCGGAGAAGATGATGCCACGATCCGAATCGGCGGCGGTACATTCCAGGGAACAGACTCTGCGTTCACTCCGGTCGGTGCACGCCTGCTCGGCGATAGCGGGACCTTAGATATCTTTAATCCAAATTACCTCAATGATGACCCCAGGCTCAGTTTTGCCGGAGAGGTAGTCTTAGGTCCCGGCATGATCACGCAAATGCTCGCCTTCAATCCGAATACACGAGGCATCTTGCGTGGAGGCCTAGGAGGTGTCAGCACCACACAGTCTCAACTCGGCGGCTCGCTCGCACTCGCCTTTGACAGCAATTACAATCCCTTTGCAGACGGCATCAACTCACGGTTAATCCTCTTCGAGGATGATAACGGAGTGACCGGTAACTGGACTGGATTTGAGAACGGATCGATTTACTCAGCTACCCTGCCATTTTTAGGTATCGATCAAGATTTTGATTTCAGAGTAGTACAAGATGCTACGAGCGTTGCTTTGGAGATCGAGATAGCACGTATTTACCTCGACACAAATGCTGCTGCTGCCTCATTCGGCGATTGGTCCTCAGCGTCACCCTCTTGGAGAGGCGACTCCCTCGTCGCAAACTGGACGATCTCTCCACTGGGAAACATCGCTACCTTTAGCTGGTCCGAACTGGGGGGTGGTGTGGATGTCGATGCCGTGCTCGTAGCAAGTTCTCAGGTAAACGACGCCATTATTAATATAGGACCCCAAGCCATCCAGTTTGCGGGTAAAGAACTCATCGTCGAAGGCCGCAGCGGCGGTTCCCTCACACTGGACGGTGTGCGCATTAATTTCGCTGGGGGCGGAATTGCGATCGAACATCCAGACCAAATACTAGACTACCAAAACGGTGAACTTGAGGGGGATCTCTATAAACGAGGCCCGGGCACATTGAGGGTTTCTTCCGTCATCGGCCATAATTCCTCCGTCAGTGTGCAGGAAGGTGCATTTCAGCTCTCGACCCGACAGGTGAGATCTGGCTTCCAGCTCGCTCTAGACGACAGCTCGGCACGCCTAAACTTGGATGCATCCGCAGACTTCTACGTCGATTCCCTCAGCGGTGTCACAGGTAGCCAGATTCAAGCGGTGAATGGCCATGCTGCCAATCTTCGCGTGCGTCCGAGAGCGACCCAACCCAGTGCATACTCCGGAACCTTGAGAGACGGCAGCGGTACTCTGAGCCTTGAAATCAACTCACTCGATAACAGCACTGCCCGCTTCACCATGGACCAAAGTGGTTCCGATTTCTCCGGCGAAACACGCATCACCCGTGGTACGCTGGCGCTCGAAAACAACTTTGTCCTCTCTCCCAACTCCAGACTTAATATTACTAGCAACGGCATTGTCGAAGCCGATGGCAACCAACGCGTGGCAGGGCTGACCGGTGCAGGACGCTACAGTGGATCGGGCACACTCGAAGTCTTGAACAATTCAACCGATGACACTTTCTCCGGTATCCTAGAAAATTTCAACGCCGGCACCGGCTCCCTGCGTAAGAGCGGGTCGAACCGCCTGACCCTCACTGGTAATGCCAATACCTACAGCGGCACCACCTTTATTGGCTCGGGCGAGCTCGCGATCACCGGTGCCCATACCGGCGGAAACCGCTACCAGATCGAAAACGGCGGACGCCTCCTGGGCGAGGGTGGAGTGATCACTTTGGCTTCGGGCATTGGCAACGGCCTCCAAGTTCAGAACGGCGGCACCTTCTCCTATGCCTCTACCTTCGACATCAACGGCAAAAACGTCCGCTTCGACGCCGGATCGATCCTCTCCATCAAAGAATTTAATAGCCCAGCTGCCGCCACGCGTATCGGCACCGCCGACTTCCGCAACGTCGACAGCTTCGACATCGCCGACGTCAGCACCGGTGGCCTCCGCTTCGACCTCAACGTCGACTCCGGTGTTTTCAGCAACGACCGCGTCAACATCGAAAGCTCCGCTTCCGGCACCCTTCAAATTGGCGACCTAGGCCTCGACCAGTTCCAACTCACGCTCAACTCGGATGTCACCGGCCAGACCGGCACCTTTACCCTTTTCGATTCCGACCACACCATCGACGGTCAAATCGACCTCGATAACGACGTTATCGCCACACCAGACACTGTGCCTGCGCCTCGGTCTGGCTGATGCCGACAGTGATGTGGTCTTGAACCTGGAAGCGCCCAATACCCGCTACCAGCTCGTCCTTGAGCAAACCGGCGGACTCTCCGATGGGACTACCTTCGCGCAGGGCCAGTTCCTAAATCGGAATGTCACCGATCTCTCCTTTGCGACCATCAACGACTTCGGCTTCATCGGTGCCTCCTCGACTGCCGGAGGCCTTGAGACCCTCTGGCTGGCCCGTGCCACCGGGGACGCCAACACCTACCTGAACATTCTTTATCACAGCGATGCCGGGGACGCCGCGCTCGGCCAAGCCAACAGCGAGCTGGGACAGGTCTTGGTGTTGGATGAAACATCGGGCAATCTAACGCTGGGTAACCTCGACGGCTCTGGCTTGCTCAACCTCGGTCCTGGCCAAGTGGGCAATATCATCAACGCAAACGCTACCGTATCCATCAACGGCACGCCATACCCCGTGCTCTACAGTCGTAGTGTGGATGCAGAAGACGCCACGGAACAAAGCAACGGCCCGTGGG
>JABSRG010000094.1 GCA_013215165.1 Opitutales bacterium
GCCCTCGAATACGTCCTGCCGCACCACGGCGGCCGTGGACAACAGTTTGTGTATGAACTGCTCTTCGACGGTGAAATCCACACCGAGAAAACCCAGCTCAACGGGCTCATCGATGTGGATAAATTGAAAGCTACGACACCCACTTCGAGCATAGAAAAGAACAGTTCGAGCCCTCAACGAGCATCCAACGAGCCGCGTACGTGATTTTATCTTTAGCTGCCTAGCCCAGTGATAAAGCGAAGTAAGCGAGTTTACGGCCTAAATCCAAAAACGCACAAGAGGCCCCTAAAAAAGTGAAGACAGACCGTAACGTAAGAATAGGACGCATCCGGGCTTTTGAGGCACGTGGCGGTCGCCGTGCGGAGCCCGATGGATTGCAGCGTGGCATCGCCGGAGCCGGAGGCGATGGTTTAGCAGACCGTATGGACGCCTACCTGGAGTCCTTACGCGTACAGCACTACTCTGAGCAGACCGTAAAGAGCCATCGAGAGGCCCTGGTGCAGTGGGTGCGCTGGGCCTATGAGCGCGACGTGTATCAATCGACTGAAGTGACACGCCCGCTGCTAGAGAGCTACCAGCGCTGGCTTTACCGCTACCGCAAACCGGACGGCCGGGCGCTAGCGCCGGCGACGCAGCGCAGCCGCCTGAGCTTCATCAAAAGCTATTTTAAATGGCTGTGCCGTCAGCACATCTTGGTGCACAACCCGGCCTCTGAAATCGACCTTCCTCGCGAAGAAAAGCGCCTGCCGCAAGAACCCCTCAGCCTACAGCAAGTCGATGCCGTGCTCAACGCCCCCGACGTGGCCGAGCCCCTCGGACTGCGCGATCGCGCCATCTTAGAAGTGTTTTACTCGACCGGAATCCGGCGCAGCGAACTGACCCGCCTAGAAATCCAGGACGTGAACCTGGACCGCCGGACACTTCAAATACGCCTGGGCAAAGGGCGCAAAGACCGGGTGGTGCCCCTGGGCGAACGCGCCCGGGCGTGGCTGGAACGCTACCTCGACGCAGTGCGCCCAGAATTACTCCTCAACAACAGCACGCAGAGAGGAGCGAAACCTGAGCACGAAGGCACCCTGTTTTTATCGAGTTATGGCGTGCCCTTCAACCCCGACTCGGTGACTAAGATGGTATGCAGCTGCATTGAGAACTCCGGGATAGGTCGTGCTGGCTCCTGCCACCTCTTTCGCCACAGCAGCGCGACCCACATGCTCGAAAACGGCGTAGACATCCGCTTTATCCAGCAGCTCTTGGGGCATGCGAAGTTGGAGACCACGCAAGTCTACACCGAAGTCAGCATCCAGCAGCTCCAAGAAGTCCACAAACGGACGCACCCGGCGCGTATGGATAAAGGTGAGGCTTGAGTTATTAGGAAAAACCGACGATCTTATAACAATGAACGCCGTAGAAATCATAGAAGAAATCCAGCGTTTACCGGAGGATGAGCGCGGCAAAGTAGTTCAGTTTGTGCGTCATTTGCCGAACGCTGAGACCATTGCGGCTATGAATGAGCCTCTTGAAAGCTTACAACGCTTTGAGAGTGTTGAAGCCTTGATGGCAGATCTGGAATCTGAGGATTGATGCTGCCCATCGTTCGCAAAAGTCGCTTTAAGAAGGACTTCCGCAAACTCCGCTCTGCATCCAAAGATGTGCAGAAGTTGATTGAAGTGATTGAGATACTGAGAGCAGAAGAATCGCTCGATCAGCGGTATCGTGACCACAACTTGATCGGAAACTACGTCGGCTATCGTGAGTGCCATATAGAGCCTGATTGGCTGCTGATTTATAAAGTCGAAAATGGCGAACTGATCTTGGTGCGGACGGGTTCACACAGTGAACTCTTCTAAGTCCTGGTCTCTTCATTAGAGGTCTTTTTAAGCCTTGCTCGCGTTGAGCAGGGCTTCTTTCGTTTTGTTCCGTGAGCTTTGCCGTTCCCCAAATCGACACCATGCCCTTTGCGCAGCTAGTGCTGCTTAAAGCTGCGGTCGATGCTGCAGTAGAGGACGAAAAACGCCGCCGGGAAAAAGTAGCCGCCGCAGCCCAAAACCGCGCCTGGAGAATTTTTTTAGCCGAGGCGAAATCGCGTCATGAAAATTGGCTGCGGCGCCAGGAAACGCATCGAGGAAAATGCGATTTTTCCTCAAAAACCGCGGAGGGGTTCGGCTATGGCCCCTTCGGCGAACCGCTGGCAAGCGTAGGCCCCGAAGCCACTACGTTCCGCTTCACCTTCTCCACCAAATACCAAGACCCCGAAACCGGCTACCACTACTACGGCTACCGCTATTACGATGCAGACAAGGGTCGGTGGTTGAGTCGTGACCCGATTGAGGAACAGGGCGGGGTGAACCTGTTTGGGTTTGTGGGGAATGATGGCGTGAATCGGTGGGATTACTTAGGTCTTCAGGAGCCTAGGAATAGATCCAATTTTAATGCGACGCTCACGCCGCGTGAATTAGCAGGCGCCTTATTCAGTGGGGGAGGAACTGGTCTGTATAACATTGCCATGGGCTTTAGAGGCTTCGCTGAAACCATTGGAGAGACTGCCGCTGTTATTTTAGATCCGACGACACGCGATCTCGTTTTCACAGATGTAAAGGATCTAGCTAAGGCTCTTAAAGACGATCCATGTTTGGCAAAAGAGTTAGCTATACAGTTGTATGGTGATGCGAGAGAAACAGTTACCGACCCTGATAAATTAGCTATTGCTAATGCATCTTCAGGAGGAGCAATTGCTGCGGTAACAGGCACGGGAGCAGCGAATCTTCTAAAGAAGCTTCTCGATAAGGTCTCAAAGAGCAAAATTCCGGATAATCTGGGACCCTTAAATAGGGCGGATATTCAAGGCATACGTGCCGTTGATGATCTCGTTGTCACAAACAAGCTAGCGATTCCTCAAGGTCTTAGCGCGCGACAATTTGATCGAATCTCATCACAAATAAGATCGAAAGCCGATGAGCTGGGCTTAGGCAGTGATATATTCGTTCAGGGAAGTCGGGCTGGAGGAACTGTTCGGGCTACTTCTGATATCGATATAGCGATTAGAGTTTCGCCTGAACAATTTAATGCGTTCATTAACAATCCTAAGCTATCTAGACTTTCTAATCCAAATGCTGGATCTAATTTGGCAGACACTCGTTTGCATGCGCTCGAAACTGGAAAAATACAATCTGGTGAAGCTCGATTAAGTGGCTTATCTAGGCAGATAGCGAATGATCTAGGGATCGATGTGGATTTATCTATTATTCGAGCTGGAGGCCAGTTTGATAATGGACCGCAGTTACCGTTAAGCTTTGATTTTTAGGAGATTTATTATGTCATTTGATCCTTATTGTCGTCTGTATCTCCAGTCTCCTCTTGAAAAAGCCGAACTTTTAAAGCAATGCGCTCATTCTGTTGGAGGAACTGTTAGTGGTTCTGTATTGGAGAATGAGCTGCTTGTATTTGATCTTAAAAGTAATGATGATTTTGACGAAGATCGCTTCACCGCTGAGAACAGATTCGTTTTCGCGAAATATACCGCGGAGATTGAAGGTATAGATTTTGAAGTTAGTGAGGACGATTTTATCGATACATTATGCAAGTTGATTGTCGCTTTGAGAGCTTCAGGAATTTTAGTTTCTGCCTCCTGTGATTTTGAAGAAACTGTAGTTGAGAAAACCGGTTGGAACTGGACAGAATCTTCGCCTCATCATCCATGAGTCCATATCGAGGAGCACAAAGGGCTCAGTCTAAGAAAATTCAAATCTTGTAAAAAAACCAACCAACTGAGCCAACCTGCAAACAACCCGATCCACGCCCACGGAACCAATCTGACGTCCCCGGCGAGCACAGTCATCGCCAGCTAGGCTTTCAGCCATATCTGTCACCGCCTCTGCTCTCATCCTTCCCGGGGCCCTCCGCTTTGGCGGTTGCCTCCGCGGAGACCTCCCTCCGGTCCAGGTATCTAGCTAGCACTCGCACGCCGCATGGACCCAGCAAGCTGGGGCGGCTACTGCGGCAGGTCGACCGGCACGCTGTCTGGGGGCCAGCGCACCGCCGCGCTGCCTTGCGGTCGCTATCGCGCCGCTCACCCGGCCCCCACTCGGCCATTTGGGCTTCAGCGACAGGGGAGGGCATTTATCTTCTTTAGCTGCCAGCCGCTGCGGTCGTATACGCCCAGCCTGGCCTGGGGCTCAGTCGCTTCACTCCCTCGGGTCTGCTCGTCCCACCCGAGCAGCCCTGCCGGGTCCCGCGGCCCCACCCTTAGAATCAGCCAGCAGCCAAGCTGCAGCCGCAAGGAGCCTACGCAGGGAGCCGCAACAAAGACAGCAGCCTAACGGCACACAATGATGACTCAGCTCCCTTTGCCCAATTGCGCTGGCCTAACCCCAGCGCTCTAGGGTGGTGGACCCGCACCCGCGGAGCACGATCAAAAAAAGCAAAACCCAATCGACGTTCCAAAAAAACAAACCCGACGCCCCCGGCCCATTTTCCCCTTATTTGCCGTTGAGATGATACCTCCACGCTGCAAGGTCTTCTCGTCCCGCTCAGCGGGACTGCGATGTTTGTCCAGTTGCCCAAGGGCACCCACTGGCCTGCACCCCTTCGGGGCTTCGCCATCTCCGTGCTATGCACTCCGTCCACCTTGCCCCGCTCCGGTCCCAATTTTCCGTCTACTGCTTTGCAGTTCCGGCGGGTTCGCCTGGAGGCTCATATCCTTTGGGCAAAACAGGTTCCGAGCGTAGCGACACCCCGCCAAAATTATTGGGGGTTGTTGTGCTCTTTTACAAACGGCTCAAGCACAGCCACTATCTTCTCTTGTTGTCTACGTGGTAGCTGAGAGGCCGCTTCAAAAAGCTGCCTCATCTTACCGCCTTTGGGCGGTCTCTTACGATCTTGCTGACCGAGAAGCTCTTCCACGCTGCAGCCTAAAGCATCTGTAATCGGGACCAATAAATCTGAACGGGGCGATTTTCCAGTCTTCTCCCAATACGCTATATTTGATTGGCGCTCTCCAATACGTCGAGCCAGCTCACGCTGAGAAATCCCAGCATTTAGACGCAAAATCTTGAGAGTTGAGTCTGGGGCCTGTTTTCGAGTCACAAAAATCATAATAACAGAAGTATAGAAAAAACACTTGATATAGAACAGTCAGCCGTTCATCTGTGAACAGTCAAATTGATCTTGACGCCTAAAACGCAAAAAGGGCCAGTGACCCGTTCGCCAAAACAAAAGTCACTGACCCTCAATTATTAATATAATCTATGAATCAGGATGAACCGAATCACAGACAGAGACAAGAAATAAGCCACCTCGAAGGGTGTTCAAGCCAGGAAGGAGAGAGTCGACGGAGCTCGTCTCTTTTAACCTTCATGGACTTGGTCTGCATCGATGGTTTGCTCGCGGGCCAGGTCGAGACCTGGGAGCTCAATGACAACCTTTACGGCGATGACATACGCGCACTGTGTGCTCAGCATAAAGCGACACTGCGACGTATTGATCAGATGATCCGAGAATACCCCCAAGGGCTCATCGACCAAGAGCGAGAGGAGGACCGATAAATGGGACAGGGACGCTTTTCCGATGAAGATCTCGAACACGTGAAATCCAATATCGATCTGGCCGCACTGGTCCGGTCGAAGGGCATCGAGCTGAAGCGACACGGCTCGAAAGACCTGGCTGGTCTCTCGCCGTTTACCGACGAGAAGACCCCCAGCTTTATCGTGACCCCAGGTAAAAACCTCTGGCACTGTATGAGCAGTGGTAAAGGCGGGACGGTGATCGATTTTTTGATACAGCACGACGGCTTGTCGTTCCGTCATGCCGTCGAATTACTCAAAGAGGAACACCCGCAAGTCTTCGGCGGGGCGAACGTCCAGAAATCCACCGTGCGCAAACTGGAAGCGCCGGTGAGCTTCGATGCCGACGATCACGCCCTCCTGGATCAAACCCTCGACTACTACCAGAAGCGCCTCCAGGAAACACTATCGGCGCTGGAGTATCTCAAGAAGCGTGGGCTCAACGATCCAGAAGCCCTAAAAACCTTCCGAATCGGCTACGCTGACCGGTCGCTCGGCCTGCGCTTGCCCAACAAAAAGCGACGTGACGGCGAGCAAATCCGCGAACGCCTGACCAAACTGGGGATCTATCGAGAGAGCGGACACGAGCACTTTAACGGCTGTCTGACCTTCCCGATCTTTGACGAGCAGGGCAGGGTGTCAGAAGTCTACGGCCGCAAGGCCAACCAAAAGCAAAAGAACGGGATCTATCATCTCTATCTACCCGGACCGCATCGAGGTATCTGGAACCCGGATTGTCTCAAATCGCCCGATATCATCCTGACTGAATCGGTCATCGATGCCCTCACGTTTTGGGTCCACGGCTTTAAAAACGTCACCTGCATCTACGGCACCGAAGGCTTTACCGATGAACACCTTGAAGCCTTCAAAACGCACAAAACTCAAAAGATCTACTTGGCTTACGACCGAGACAAAGGCGGAGATCGAGCCGCAGAGAGAGACGCCGCGCGTCTCTCATCACTAGGCATCGACTGCTTTCGTGTCCAGTTTCCCGCTGGTCATGACCCGAACAGTTATGCCCTGAGAGTCACTCCAGCCGCCAAATCTCTTCAAGTCCTCATCAACGCTGCTCAATGGTGGAGCTCGTCTTCAAAGAATAACAAAGTACTTAGTAATAGTACAAAAGAGTTAGCTGCTAACGCTGAGCGAAGCGACGCTGTAGAGCAGGCAGCTAAAGGGAAAAAGTCTCATGAACAAACAACCTCTGTGGGCTCAGTGCCTCCGTGCGAGATTAAAGCCGAAGATTCCCCAGGCCCAAAATCGCCAGCAGCTCCAGAACTCGAACAGAAGGGCGGCTACGAACGAAGTGAGTGCGCCGATTCCGCAAAGCGGAAGTCGGACTTATCCCTGACGCAGTCAGGAGATGACTATCACCTCGCACTCCAAAATCGCGCCTACCGTATCCGTGGCCTGCAGAAAAACACCACGCACGCAGTCCTCAAAGTGAATCTCCGCGTGCTATCCGAGGGGCGCTTCTACCTCGACGTGCTGGACTTCTATCGGGCCAAAGACCGCACCTACTTCATTGCCGCTGCCGCTGCAGAAGTCGGGCTCGAGCCCGAC
The DNA here is from genome assembly GCA_013215165.1 of Opitutales bacterium. Classification (NCBI taxonomy): domain Bacteria; kingdom Pseudomonadati; phylum Verrucomicrobiota; class Opitutia; order Opitutales; species Opitutales bacterium. The sequence continues at coordinate 7,122 of JABSRG010000094.1, forward strand.
CTCATCAAACGCGACCTCGGCAAACTGCTCTTTCAACTCGAAGCGCTCCAAGAAGAGCGTATCCGTGCTGAACTCGAACCGGTTCCTCAGGAAGTGGCGATCTCGCACGAAGATAAGGAAGCGGCATTAGACCTTCTCAAATCCCCCCAACTCCTCGAGCGCATCCTCGAGGATTTTGAGCAGTGCGGCATCGTCGGCGAAGCGACCAACAAACTCACCGGCTACCTCGCCGCCGTCTCGCGCAAGCTGGATAAGCCGCTGGCGATCATTATCCAGTCGACGAGCGCCGCCGGAAAAACCTCCCTCATGGAAGCGGTGCTTGCCATGATGCCGGAGGAAGAGCGTATCAAATACAGCGCCATGACTGGGCAATCGTTGTATTACCTCGGCGAGACCAACTTGAAGCACAAGATCCTGGCCATCGTTGAAGAAGAAGGAGCGGAAAAGGCGTCTTACGCCTTAAAGCTCCTGCAGTCCGAAGGTGAACTCACCATCGCCTCCACGGGTAAAGACGAACAAGGCCGCATGAAAACCGAAGAATACCACGTCGAAGGCCCGGTCATGATCTTCCTCACCACGACGGCGGTCGATATTGACGAAGAGCTGCTCAACCGCTGCCTCGTCCTGACCGTCCACGAATCGCGCGAGCAGACCGAAGCCATCCACCTGCTCCAGCGCCAAGCAGAAATGCTCAGCGGCCTGGAGCGCAACCTGGAGAAAGAGCGTATCCTCAACACCCACCAAAATGCCCAACGCCTCCTCAAATCCGTCAACGTCGTCAACCCCTTCGCGATGCAACTCACCTTCCTGAGCGATCGCACGCGGACGCGCCG
>JABSRG010000095.1 GCA_013215165.1 Opitutales bacterium
TTCAAACTTGTGAACGCTTGTACACCATAAAATGCGATTATTCGAAATTTTTCTCCCCGCACTTCTGGTCATACCCAACGAGCGGAATTATGATTCAGTTACCGAAACCAATAGTCGCATTCAGGATCTAGAGCGCGAATTACAATTCTCTAAGGAAAACTTGCAGGCAACCATCGAAGAACTCGAAACCAGTAATGAGGAGCTTCAGGCAACCAATGAAGAGTTGCTTGCTTCCAACGAAGAGCTCCAGAGCTCCAACGAGGAATTGCAGTCAGTAAATGAGGAGCTGTTTACGGTTAATACGGAATACGAAAAGAAGAATCACGAGCTTAGCCAGGTGAATAGCGATATGGATCACCTATTGCAAAGCACCGAGATCGGTACGATCTTCATCGATCGTAATTTGCGAATCCGCCGTTATACCCCAGCGATTGGTCGTAGCTTCAACCTGCTTACTCAGGACATCGGACGCCCTCTCGAGCACATCACTTACAACTTAGACGGAGACGAAAACCTACTGGAACTCGTAAAAGGAGTGATCACATCTACCGAACCCATTGAGCGTGAGATTCAGCATCGTGAAAGTGGATGGTTTCTTATGCGGATCTACCCATACCTAACAGGAGGGGCAGATTCTTCCGGGGCCGTTATCACATTGATTGATATATCTCCGATCAAGGCTGCCGAGCGTGAACTCTACATGCGCAGTGAACGCTTGAAGCGGTCAAATCAAGACCTCGAGAATTTCGCCTACATCGTCTCTCACGATCTACAAGAGCCCTTGAGAACTATCTCAAGCTACCTGGATCTCCTACAAGGACGGTATGAAAAAGAACTCGATGGCGAGGCTCGCGAATTTATCGAGTATTCGATATCAGGCGCTCTAAATATGCGTAAACGGGTGGATGACCTTTTAGCATACTCGCGTGTAGAAACACGGGGCTCCGAATTCGAAAAGGTAATCGCACAAGAAATAGTCACTCAGGTTCAGAAAAATCTCTCCGAGAAGATAGATTCGGCTAAAGCTACATTCCACTTTGATTTGGAAGCGGTCGAATTTTGGGCGGACCGCAAACAGATTGTGAGCCTTTTCGAGTCGATGATCGACAATGCGCTTCGCTTTAAAAGCAACAAACCTCTTGAAGTCTTTATCTGGGCACGGCGTCAGAAAAATGAATGGCAATTTACGGTAAAAGATAACGGAATCGGCATCAATCCAACCGATTTTGAGCGGATTTTCGATGTCTTCCAGCAGGTGCACTCCCGTGAAGATTATCCCGGAAGTGGCATGGGGCTCGCCATCGCCAAACGAATTATTTTCCGCCACGAGGGACGTATCTGGGTCGAATCACAGCCGGGTCAAGGCACTTCAATATGTTTCGCTTTGCCAATTAAACGTTCGGCGGTTCTCGCCTAAACTATTAGGTGGCGCTGAACATCACAGAATTCTTTATTTTCGAGATCTGACGATCATAGCGCTCTGCAAGCTTGCGCGTTTGCTCAAGTTGCTTTTGAGCTCGTTCGAAATTACTCCGTAACCTCGCTTGATCAAGTTCCCACTTCTGGGTAGTCCAAACTATGCGATTGTTTTCTTTATTCATCCTTGGGGTATGAGGTGGATCATTCTGACGTATGCACTTAATATTCGCTTCTAATTGTCCAATCTCAAAAAAAAATGCGCTGGTAGCATAACTGATAAACAAACCATCATCTGATAAGTATAGCCTTTCCAAGTTAGGTGTTGAAGTCGGAAACCCTTACCTGAAGCCTACACGATTAACACCAACCACAGCTTATCTGATCAGCAATAGGGGTTGAAACAGATCTATGCTAATCCGTTAAATATGGACGTCTCCGTATAAAAATAACATGAATAGTATCCGGAAGATGTGATTTTTACGCAATTATCTTATGTTCAAATAGTCTCTCAATACTCGTTCGATCACCCGCGCGCAACGCAGCAAGTTTCTGCCCTTCATGGCTCACACTATTTCAAAGCCCCCCGGCTCTAGCCCGGAATCCGACGCTTCAAAGTGTAAATCTGCCGCCTCTCCCTGCGGAGTCGTTGTGATTGGATTCTCTGCTGGAGGCCTCTCCTCTGTCGAAAAGGTTTTTAAGAACATGCCCCAGTCGATGGGAGTTTCCTTCTTAGTTTGCCAACATTTGCCTGAGGGATTTGAAAGTAAACTCAACAAAATCCTAGGCCGAGTCACTCGGATTCCAACCCGAAACCTGACCGGTCAAACACGGCTTGCTCCCAACCGTATATATATCGCGCCCTCTCACAGCGACATTGAGTTCCATGGTACTTCTGTGACAGCCTTTGAGAATTATAACGCGGCGAAGCCTTCGTTTTCAATAAGTGCTATTTTTACCGCGGCATCAAAAACCTGGGATGAGCAGTGCGTTGGAGTGGTTTTATCGGGTGTCGGATCTGACGGCACCTCTGGGCTTCAATCTATCATCGAGCGAGGCGGTAAAGCCATCGTAGAATCCTCCGATACAGCTGAATTTTCGGGCATGCCGGAATCCGGCAAGGCAAACAATCAGAAAGCTCAAATTTTGAAACCCAAAGAAATCGCTACGGCAATTCAGACCCATTTCGGAGCAGGCAATGTTACCCATTCGAAACCGACCAAGCAGAATCCCTTCGATGAAGAATGCCGCAAGATTTACCGCCACTTAGACGACTATTTCAAAGTAGACTTCTCTGAATATCGACAGAAGACATTGCAGAACGGGATCCAACAGCGGATGGATCGTGTTCGGATCTTTGACATCAGCGAATACCGCAAATTCCTCACGGTAAACTCCGCTGAAACAGAGTCACTATTCCACAGTTTCTGTATTGGTTTAACTTCATTTTTCAGGGACCCAAAAGCTTTCGCCACGCTTCTCAAGAAAGCCATTTTTCCAACCCTTAAAGCCTCAAAAGAAGAGTATCCTGTACGGGTATGGCTTCCTGGATGCGCAACAGGCGAGGAGGCATTCACAGTGGCGATTCTTTTTTGCAAAGCCTGCCAAGACCTCAATATCAAGCCGAACTTCAAGATCTTTGCCACTGATATCCATGCGAACTCGATACAATTCGCGTCACTTGGGACCTATCCAAAAACTGCTCTGAAAGAACTCGATAGCGCTACAGTTGAGTATGCTTTCAACCCAGAAGGAAACGGCTACCGTATTTGCCCAGAAATAAGATCTCATGTCGTCTTTGCTGAGCACAACATCATTACAGATCCTCCGTTCACTCGACTGGATATGGTCCTTTGCAGGAACTTACTCATCAATTTCGAAAAAGAACTCCAAGAGCGTATCCTTGCGACCATCCACTTCGCTTTGAAATTGAATGGCCACCTATTCCTGGGCTCTGGAGAAAATCCACATTCTCTCGAGGACTCGTTTACGTGCATTGACCTTCCAGCAAGATTATTCCGGCGGAAGGAGGATACTGCTATTGAGCATCCTCACCGGACCCAACATCCAAAATTCGAGTTTAAACGAACGATAGACAAGGCCACTCCTGTGATCTTTCCAAAGAAAGGCATAGGTCGTCAGGACCTTGCACTAAGCCGCAGCATGGAGCAGCTTCTTGAAAATATTTATGGAGAGAGTGTCCTCATCGATCATGATTTCACCTTAGTTCAAAGTTTCGGAGACTGTAGCCGATTTTTAACGACGAGCAAAGGCAGGCAGACACTGAATCTACGTGAGCTTATCGATCCTGATCTTAAGTCAGCCGTCACAAGTGCGGTGAATAAGGCAAAGGCGAATACAAGGGCGGGCTGATACGAGTCACCGTGGATCCCCTCAGCGCGAGCCATAATGATGACCTTCATATTAGTATTCGCTTTGAAAATGAGTCTTTGGCACCAATCGCAGTTGGAGAAAGCGGAAATAACTCAGCTACCTTCCCGAGCGACAACGACTACGTCACCATGCGGGACGAACTCATAAACACTCAAGGATACCTTGAATCTACGATTGAGGAATTCGAAACGAGCAATGAGTCTCTTCAAAATACAAATGAGGAACTTCTCACCGCCAACGAGGAACTTCGGGTGCAATTGAAAGGACGGGGAGTTTTTCCAGTTGTCGCTCCTCTGCTCCAGTGGTTGTAGTTGAGCCGCTCTGTCGGCTCGCGGCTTCAGGCGCGGATCGCAGCAACGGCCCGCGCCCCGACAGAGCGGGACGGCTACAACAAAGGCAGTTGGGGAAATCTCCCCGCTACTTCAATTACACCCAGGAACTTCAGTCAACGAATGAAGAGCTTCACTCGGTTAATGAAGAGCTTTTTACTGTAAATTCGGAATATAAGCAAAAGAATGATGAGCTCGCCCGGCTCAATGCTGATTTTGATAAGCTTCTAGAAAACACCATGATCGGCACAGTGTTCCTAGATAATCATCTACGGGTCCGCAAGTTCACCCCTGTTGCGACCGAGACACTTAACCTGATTCGCCGAGACATTGGACGACCGATCCACCATATCAGCCATAATTTTACAGACTATAATAACTTCTCTACCGATGTGAAAATAACCTGTGAATCGGGTGAGTTTTGCGAAATAGAAGCGAAGACAAACACAGGCGCGACCTTTTTGATTCGGATGACTCCTTATGACGAGATCAACGGGGAACATCACAGTGTCGTCATTACCTTCATCGATATCAGTCGGCTTAAGCAGGCAGAGGCGTCCATAACCGAGCACCAGAGCCGGTTAGACATTGCAGAGCAGCTTGCCAATTTGGGGTCTTGGGACTGGGATTTAAAAACAGATATGATAACACTCGATGTGCGATTCTCTGCGGTTTCCGGGTTGGGTATCGAAGGCGTGCTGGATTCTAAGACCTTCTTCAAAGAAATTCATCGCTACAGCGACGGCCCCTATGAAGAAACGATACGCACTAAAATAAACGCTAAGGACACCCTCCAATACGATTGGCATTTCACGCTCCCAAACGGCACCCATAGATACCTGAGAGGCTATGGAGCGGTGACGCGTGATAGATTCCGCAACCCGGTGCATTTCCGAGGCATTCTCACCGACGAGAGTGAGTTTCGCCAACAGCAAGAATTCGTGATGCAGCAGAAAAAAGACATGGAAACGCTCCTTTACGTGATTTCTCATGACCTAAGGGAACCCCTACGCGCAATCCGTAATTTTTCGAAGTTTCTCAGTGATGGTTCACAATCACTCGCGAGTGAGAAAAGCCTCAATTTCCTATCTCGCATCCTCCATGCATCCGAGCGCATGGACTTGCTGCTCAACGAAGTGTCCGAATTATCCCGTCTCAAGCGAAACTCAGATCCGTTCGAGTATGTCCAGGGCAATCAAATCGTTGAACGCGCCATCAAAAATCTCGAAAATCGGATCGAGCAATCAGGGGCCAGTATTACAGTGGCTAGAGACTTGCCAGAATTGAAAGTTAACAAGACTTGGGCGATTCAGGCTATTTTCAATCTGATAGCCAATGCCCTAAAGTTCGTAAAAGAAGGCGAATCACCGGAAATACTCATCACACCTTATGTGGCTCCCAAAGCATTCAGTAATCACGTAGGCATTGTTGTGCAGGATCGTGGTCCCGGCGTGCCTGCTGAGAGCGCGGAGCGGATATTCAAGCTATTCCAACGCGCTGTGGGCAAAGACGTCGAAGGCACCGGTGCAGGCCTTGCTATAGTAAAAGAAGTGGCAAAGAAACACGGAGGCGAAGTTTTCTATGAATCACGAATTAAGGGTGGTTCGAAATTCACGATAACATTTCAAAAATAGAAACCCCAGCCGATGGAACCTGGACTTAACACAATCGATATAGCTCTAATCGATGACAGTGAGGATGACATCCTAATGATGCGCGAAGCTGTCGCCCTCTCTGCCCCACTCAAAATCACCGAAGTGTTTCATAATGGAATGGAGGCCTTGGAAAAACTAATCCTAAACAGTCGACCTGCACAACTTCCCGACCTAATCCTTCTAGATATCAATATGCCGAGGATCAACGGCTTCGATGTAATCAGAAAACTCAAGAACGATGCGCGCCTCCGGATCGTTCCTACAATTCTTCTCACCACAAGCAATCGAGAGGAAGATGTCTTAAAGGCCTATGCTCTAGGGGCGAGTTCTTACATCCAGAAACCCTTTGAGTTCGATGAACTGGTCAACTCCACACGCTGTGTTGCATCATATTGGTCGGCCATGTTGTTGCCAAACCACAATTTACGCCCTCAAACGTTTTAAATACTGTGAAAATTTTGCTTATCGAAGATAGTGAGGATGACAAACTCATCCTCGAGAACATCTTGTTTTCAAATTCTGCAATAGAGAATTGTTCTCCGCCCGGAGCATTCGAGCTCATCTGGGTAGAAACCTTGTCAAAGGGCGTCGCATGGATTGCTGAAAATTCATGTGATATCGTCCTCCTAGACCTTTCGCTCCCAGATAGCTTTGGCCCAAATGGTATCCAGAAACTCCAACAGTTGCAGCGAGAATTTGCGATCATCGTATTCACAGGAAACCTTCACGAATCTGTTGGGATCGAATCCGTGCGCGAGGGTGCAGATGATTATCTCATCAAAGGTGAATTTTCTCGCGGACTACTCGTTCGCTGCATGATGCACGCAGTTGAGCGCAGGAAGAATAAAATAGCCTTGGCACGCACCCAGTCAGCACTCCTCGAGGCCAAACTTGCCGCCGAGGAAGCGAGTGATGCAAAGACAATATTTCTCGCAATGATGAGCCATGAGTTCCGGACGCCACTCCAAAATATTCAAGGGTTTGTATCCTTGCTTGAGGACACGCCACTGGATGAAGAACAAAAGGAATATGTTGGGATAGCACTCAGCAATGTGACAAAACTCGAAATACTGATCGAAGACATTGTGGATTACTCCAAAGTCGAAAAAGGCACTCTTAAAATTGTCAATAAGGCCTTCGATCTCATGCAAACAGTCAGGGAAACTGTTAATATGGTCGATCGGAAAATGACTGATACCGGTCCAACAATTCAAATAAGTATTCCGGAGCCATTACCGAGGGCAGTAGTCGGTGATTCAGGGCGACTTACGCAGATATTGAATAATCTCCTCGTAAATGCACGCAAGTTCACTCCAGCAAACAAGACCATATTTCTTAGAATCCAAGGCGAAAATGAAAACCAGAGATATCGACTGAAGTGCTCTGTTGAAGATACTGGCAGCGGAATTCCTCAAGAGGCCCTCGACACCATTTTTGCACCATTCAAACAAGCAAACCCTGAAAACGATCAATCAATCGGGGGCACTGGTCTAGGCCTAGCCATCTGCAAACGGCTCTGTCAGCTAATGGGTGGACATATAGAAATACGGAGTAATCTCGGCCTTGGAACCTGCGTATATTTCGAACTCCTCTTCGAACATACCAAAAAAACGTCCATAGACTCTGACAACACACCCCATGGTGCGCTGGCTCTACAAGACCTCACACCAGAAAAAACTCTAAGTATATTAGTCGCTGAAGACAATCTTCAAGGGGGTGTTGTCCTCGAGAAACAACTCGCAAAACTAGGACACGAGTGCCAGATTGTGAGAGATGGAAAAAGCGCAATCGCGCAGCTGCAACGACAAGCCTTCGATCTCATCCTAATGGACACCCGCATGCCAGTAATGAATGGTTGCGAAGCCACACAGTTCATTCGCCAAGGCGCGGCAGGCGCCCATAACTCAAATATCCCTATCATTAATATTTCAGCAAATGCCTCACCCGAAGACATACTTAAGATTCGCGATAGTGGAATGGATGATCACCTCAAGAAGCCAATCCGCATAAGGGATCTAAAAGACAAGATTGAACAATACAGTGAAGTGGTTCCGAACCTTGGACAGGTTTTTTTGTTCTGTTAAGGTGTAGCTCAGCCAGCTCCTGAAGGAAGTCGAG
>JABSRG010000096.1 GCA_013215165.1 Opitutales bacterium
GAGCCTGTCTTGCAAGACTTGGTCGTTTTTCTCCGGAAGCCTTCAGATTTCCCAGCTCGCTTCCATATAGATTGGAATGTTAGAGGAGACACAATCATTGAGGACCCGGTCTATAAAGAGCTCCGCAAGAGGTTACATCGTTTGAGCCGCAACCTATCCAAAGCGATCCGTCAAAAAGATTCCGAAGAAGCAAAAAGACTTAAAAAAGAGCAGGCTGAGGTTGCTGGATTGCTGAAAGATTTTAGAGGGACTGCCTACATTGAAAACCCAGACATCGACGCCGCAGACATTCCTTTGCTATTTCTTGGTGCTGCTGAAATAGAGGGTCCGGTCATGGAATGGCCTCCGAAGTCTTTCGCTGCGATGAAATTGGACGAGTCTCAGACCTTGGATTCAGAGTCTATCAGCGAATCTCTTTACTACTTCATCCAGAAGGCGTTTCGACGGCCGGTTTCGAAAGAAGAATTGAATACATATGTGGATCCAATTCTTGCCGCCCAAAAAGAGTTTGGCCTCTCATATATGGAAACCATGCGTTTCGGACTTCAGACTGTTTTGGTCTCTCCTGGTTTTCTCTTGATCCAAGAGCCTCAACAAGTCGATTCGGTTCGCCCTTTGAACGACTTCGAAATTGCGAATCGTCTTTCCTATTTCCTTTGGAATTCCATGCCCAATACAGAGCTCTTTGCCAAAGCTGCTCGGGGCTATTTGAGCAACCCTAGCATCCGCAGGGAGCAGGTTGAGCGAATGTTGGCAGATCCTAAGGCCGACAGGTTCATAAATAGCTTCGCGGGTCAATGGCTCAGTGTCAGGGACTTTGGTTCGGTGCAGCCCAATCGGAGTTTCGAGAAGCGTAAAGATGGCCTTTATTACGATGAGGAACTGTTGAGAGCTTCAATTGGTGAACCGATCGAGTTCTTTAAACATGTCCTCAACGAAAACCTCCCGATCACAAACTTCATCGATTCCGATTTCTTGATTATTAACGAGCGCCTCGCTCAGCACTATCAAATACCAGATGTAGATGGGCGTGAGTTCCGTAAGGTGAGTATTCCAGACGGTGTGCAGCGTAGAGGTGTGTTAGGGATGGCGGGATTGCTCACACTTTTATCTGATGGAGACCGCACTCTGCCAGTGACACGTGCGACTTGGGTGCGGGAGAAACTGTTCCATGACCCACCGCCACCGCCCCCTCCGGGTGCTGGGGAAATTCAGCCAAATACGCAGGGAGAGAAACTTACAGTCCGCCAACGCTTGGAGTTACACCGGCAAGAGCCGACTTGCGCGAGCTGTCACGCCGGGCTTGATGGATATGGTTTAGCGCTGGAAAACTATGATGCGATTGGGGCCTGGCGCACCCATGAGAACAGAAATAAGTGGTCAGCTATTGATGCCAGTGGGCATCTCAAGTCTGGCCGAACTTTCGGCAATCTTGAGGAATATAAAAAGGCTCTGCTAGAAGAGCGCGACCGCTTCGGACATGCATTCATCACTCAAATGCTCACCTATGCGCTCACGCGTCCCGTTGGCGTGATTGATAGAGCGACTGTCGAAGACATTTATCGCCAGCTCGAAAGGGACGATTTCCGTATCCAGACGGTGGTCCATGCGATTGTTAACAGTGATCTTTTCCTGACTAAGTAAATTAACCTTTTCCCATCATTCATTATGAACATTCAAAAAAACGAAGTATTACCCCGCCGATCTTTTCTTCGTGGAGCCACTGTCGCGATGGCACTGCCCTGGTTGGAGTGCATGAGCCCCTTATCTAAATCGTATGCGAGTGCTGGAGGAATTGGAGCCGGTGAACGCCCGAGTAGAGCAGTCTTTTGCATGTGGGGGATGGGAGTAAATGGTCGAGATTTCACCCCCAAAACGCTCGGCAGGAATTGGGAGGTGACACCCATTCTTAAACCGCTGGATCGTCTGCGTGATGAATTCTCAATTATCTCAGGCCTGAAGCTTAACCACTCGGGTGGACACACGGGGGATCGCACATTTCTGACCGGGACCAATACTAAGGCAAGTGGTGTCAAGCTTTTGGCGTCCTGCGACCAACAATTGGCGAAAGCAATTGGCCAAGACACACGTTTTCAGTCGCTGGTTCTCGGAATACGACGTGGGACAGGTTTTGGAAACCCTCAAGATCACACGCTGTCATGGAGTGAATATGGCACACCTCTACCCGCGGAAAACCGCCCCGATGTCATTTTTGATCGCTTATTTCGCCAGGAGACTCCTGAGGAAATGAAAGCACGGCGTACATCCTCTAAGCAACGCGGTTCAATCTTAGATATTGTCCGAGATTCTGCGAAGAGATTGAATAATCGACTAGGATCTAATGACCGTGAAAAACTGGATGAGTATTTCACCTCTGTGCGTCTGGTGGAGAAGAAGATGCAGTCTGATCTTGAGTGGATGGCAAAGCCTCGCCCCGCGGTGGATCCCATTGAATTCGGTAACACACAGGCGATTGATCCGAAGCAGGGTAAGAATGATTCTTTCGACTACAGCAACTATCAGCGCTTGATGTATGACGTTATTGCGCTGGCTCTCCAGACTGATAGCACGCGTGTCATATCATACATGCCGCGCATGGATTTGCGTGACGGGACCTTCACTTTCAGATCTGAGGGTTGCCCCTATGGTTACCACGAAATGACTCACCACGGTGAAGAGAAAGACAAACTCCAGTGGCTGACGAAGGTGGACACTTGGTATTCCAATGAATGGGCTTATTTCATCGATAAGCTCAAGTCTATCCGTGAGGGCAATGAGACCCTGTTAGACCACACTCTTTTGAGCTGGGGGAGCACGGGTGGTACACTCAACGCGCACAACAGGCATGAACTTCCCACCATGTTCTTCGGAGGCAAGGCGTTGGGAGTGACGCACCAGGGGCATGTTCGCCACGACGACACCATGCTCGGAAACCTCTGGCAGAGCTACTTTGATATCCTCGGTGTGCCGCTTCCTGAAAATTTCCAGGGTGGTGAAGCGGACGGCACGTTTAAAGAGCTCTATTCAGTTTAGAAGCCACGGTGGAATTGGGAGATTTTTCAGTTTTTCACTTCCTTATCCAGATTGTTCAACCGCCCTGGAGCTGTCTGTAGCGCGAACTTATCGTAATGATAAAGATAGTCTCTCGGTGCATTGCCTGAATTTTTTGATATGCAAGGTCGATAGAGACCAATCGATCAAACATGGGTAGCTAGGACTTTCTCAATAGTGCCCTCTGCACTTGTGTTTCGAGCTGAGTATCCGATCTTGATCCTTTGCGATCATGCTTGGGGATATCCATATTAAGGGTGCGCGGGAGCACAATCTGAAGAATCTCGAACTGCGGATTCCTCGGGATGCGTTGGTGGTGATTACCGGGGTGAGCGGTTCGGGTAAGTCTTCGTTAGCTTTTGATACCCTTTACGCGGAAGGCTACCGCAAATACATGGATAGCCTGTCGACCAAAGCGCGGCAGGTGCTCGACCAGATGCCACGTCCTGATGTTGATTATGTGCATGGACTATCGCCGGTGATTGCCATTGAGCAGCGCACGGGTGGTGGAGTGAATCCACGGAGCACGGTGGCTTCAGTAACAGAAGTCGCCGATTATGCGCGGATACTCTGGTCGGTGATGGCCGACCAGTTTTGCCCTAAAGATGGGGGGAGGATCGTTCGGCGCAGTTTGGATGATTGCATTGAGCGGGTCTTTCAGGAGCCCGAAGGCGCGCGGCTTATCTTGCTGGCTCCGATCCTGAATGCCAAGCCGGCGGTCCTGCGCGAGGAATTACCACGGCTGCAACAAAAGGGATTTAGTCGCATCAGGATCTACGGCGAGATCGTCGAGTTGGATGAACCGGGAATCGTTCGTCCTGGCAGGGATCCTGTCGCGGTGGATCTTGTGGTAGATCGCATTGTTCTGAGGCCGGACCAACGTGCGCGTCTGGCGGATTCCCTTGAGCTTTGTTTTCGTGAAGGTGACAACCGGGCAACCGTTCTGTCTCAGGTGGCTCGCGATGCTGAGTGGTCGGAAATTGCACTCTCTCAGAACCTGGCCTGCGAAATCTGCGGTACCGTCTATCCCGCGCTTACCCCCAAGCACTTTTCTTGGAATCATGTCGAGGGAGCATGTGATACTTGCGGCGGTTTGGGGACTGTGCGGGCATTCGAGGACCATCTGTTAGTGCCAGACCCCACCAAGTCGGTGAAAAATGGAGCGATCAAACCGTGGCGACTGGGTTCCAAGGCTATGATCATTAAACGGAATGCTATCTTGAAGCAATTGGCAGAGCAGCTTCCCTTTGATCCCAATTTGGCCTGGGAGAAATTGGATGAGACCGTCCGTCACCAAATTCTACGCGGTACCGGTGAGCGCTTGTTCAGCTTCAAGCTGAAGCCAGGTAATTCCAAGCCTGAGGTGATGCCTTATGCGGGTGTTGTTGCCGACCTCGAGGAGTCTTTTCGCACCAGTTCCAGTGATGGGTTTCGAGCGAAACTGTCTTTGTATCAATCCGAACAGATTTGTCCGGACTGTAAAGGCCTACGTCTCAATGGCTTGGCACGTAGCGCTTTGTTAGAAGGCCTGTCTTTTCCCGAGTTTTTGGCTATGGATATCGGCGAGGCTAAGACGTTTGTCGACGCGCGTCTGGTCAACAATCCCAGCTATCACATGGTCGGTGATGCGATTCACGGTATTCAGGAACGCCTCCAGTTTCTTGGCGAGGTAGGCCTGAGCTATCTCGGTTTGGATAGACTCTACAATACCTTGTCAGGAGGTGAGGCTCAGCGCGTGCGTCTCGCGACCCAGCTTGGCATGGGACTCGTTGGTGTCGTCTATGTGCTCGATGAACCCAGCATCGGCCTGCATCCGATCGACAACAAGCGGCTCATCGATACCATGAAGAATCTCCGAGACCGGGGTAACAGCGTTATCGTGGTCGAGCATGATGAGGAAACGATTGCAGCTGCTGATAGTGTGATTGAGATCGGTCCTAGTGCTGGCGTTTCAGGAGGTGAGCTGGTCTTTCAAGGGACACCAGAGGCTTGTATGCAGTCCAAAGCTAGTAGGACGGGCCCGTTTCTGTCTGGTAAATCGCGCATCCATAGAGATGCCGCCCTTCGTGGTGATGGGGGCTCACGCGTCCAGATCAATGGAGCCCGCGAGCACAACCTCAAAGATGTCGATGCATCTATTTATTTTGGCCTATTGACCGTAGTTTGCGGTGTGTCAGGGTCGGGTAAAAGTACTTTGATCAACGATGTTTTGGGGCGAGCTGCTGCCTTCCGCTTGAATGGAGCGAAGGAGATACCTGGAGCCCATACTAAAATACAAGGTCTAGAGCAGCTACAGTCCGTGATTAGAGTGGACCAGTCGCCTATAGGACGGAGCCCACGTTCCAATCCGGCGACATTTACCAAGCTCTTTGATATTCTCCGCGATTTGTATTCTAAGACCCCGCTAGCGAAAGTACGCGGTTACGGAGCGAGTCGTTTTAGTTTCAACATCGCCGGAGGGCGCTGTGAACGCTGCAAGGGAGATGGTGTGATTAAACTGGATATGCAGTTCATGGCAGATGCCTATGTGACCTGTCCCAGTTGTAATGGGAAGCGCTATAATCGTGAGACACTCGAAGTGCTTTTCAAAGGGCATTCTATCGCCGATGCGCTGGATCTCTCCGTCGACGAGGCGATGCGTGTCTTTGATAAAGTCCCCAAAGTCCGTGAAAAACTTGAAACCTTGCAGTCAGTTGGCCTGGGTTACATCAAGCTAGGTCAGGCGGCGTCCACGCTTTCAGGTGGTGAGGCACAACGTATCAAGCTCTCGCTAGAGCTCAGCAAACGTAACACCGGGCAGACACTCTACATCTTGGATGAGCCTACAACGGGCCTGCATGCGGCTGATATCCAGCGGCTTATGGATTTACTGTTCCGACTGCGGGACCAAGGGAACACGGTAATCATCATCGAGCATAACCTCGATGTCATCAACTTGGCTGACTATATCCTTGAGTTGGGACCCGTGGGTGGAAAGGAGGGGGGGCACCTCGTTTATAGCGGTGAGCGCTCCGATTTCTCCAAGGTAGACACCCCAACGGCTCATTGCCTCCGCGAGCATTTGGGTCGCTTTCGCAGCGTATGATATCATTTTGCGATTCTCTCGGTTCAAAAAAATAACAATCCCTCAACTGTCTTTCTGCCTCGTGACTGCTCTATTCGCCTGCCAAATCCCGATTACGAACACGACAACGAAAACGATCACGATTTAGAGTCGCATGACGGTATGATTGGAAGGACTGCAACAAGACGCTGGAGTTGCATGCATTGGCAGGCCGAACAGGCCGCATTTGATGCACGATGGCGCTCTTGGTTTGGGGAGCAGAGAGAGCGTCGTGGACTCGGTATAAAGCATCCGATCTGGGATTTTCTCTTCGAATACTATCGGGTGAATCGCAACCGAGTAGAGCGCTGGCATCCGCCGGTCGATATAGAACTTCGAGGTGAAGCCATTAGCCAGTTCGCTTGGATTCAGGGATTTGTTATCGACGACAACGGTGGCATGTTGGATTCATCTAGGATCGATGAGGGGGTACGCCGACGTCTCAAGTGGATACATGGCTTGCTGGAAGCTACGCTTCATCGCACGCCACGTTTTCAGTGCTTCGGTCTCCATGAATGGGCTATGGTTTATCGAGATAATGAAGTTCGGCATGGAGCGACGCCTCTACGCTTACCGCAAGATGAAATTGCTGAGTTGGTAGAATCTCGCTTGGTGTGCTGTTCGCACTATGATGCTTATCGTTTTTTCTCACCAGGGGCCACTCCACTCAATACGTTGAATCCCACCCAGGACACCCGCTATGCCAATGAGCAGCACGGCTGTATCCATTACAACATGGACCTCTATAAATGGTGTTACAAAGCCTTTCCTTGGATCAGCTCGGACTGCCTGTCGGATGCACTTGGTTTGGCCAAAGATGCCCGTCTCCTCGATATGCGAGCGTCTCCCTACGATTTAGCAGCTTATGGCATCGAGCCCATTCGCATCGAAACTTCTGACGGCAGCAGCACATACCAGAGAGAGCAAAGAGCCATTGCCGAGCGGGGTAAGGGATTGGCGGGGAGGATGTCTGCTGAGCTGATGCAGCTCGGGGTCAGCAATCACTGATGACAACATGTGAAGATTTGTCATCGCTTTTTACCAAAAAAGGGGGCTGCTGCTGTGCATAGTGGGCTCTAGATAATCTAAGTAAGGTGATTTTTTTGACGAAATTACGGAAATCCTGCTACATGTTCGTATGGAATCTGAAATTACCATCGGGCGTCGCGGATCTATCACTCTGCCTGCGAAGATTCGTAAACGATTTGGTCTTCAACAAAATGATCGCCTTGTTATCGAAGAGACTGAGCAGGGGCTATTGCTACGCCCTACGATAAGTGTTCCCCTTGAGCTCTACACCGAGGAGCGCATCTCTGACTTCCAAGAAGATGATCGGGTTGTCGGTCAAATGATTGATGATCTGGTAGCTAGCCCGGATTTTGCATGAACATGTCGACAGTCCAGTGTTGACAATAAAAATGTCTTCCTGCCGGGCTTCTTTGCT
>JABSRG010000097.1 GCA_013215165.1 Opitutales bacterium
AGACACGATCAACCGCTACAGCCCATCAATACTCAGGTTTGATCTCCGCCATCAGGTCTTATGGGATGGCTGTGATTTCGGTATATTAATTTGAAGAATGAAGCCTCCGATCCCCATTCTTCGTTCATTCGACGAAACAAAAGCCAAGGAGTTTTATATCACCTTTTTGGGTTTCAAGGTCGACTGGGAACATCGTTTCGCTGACGACGCGCCCCTCTATATGCAGGTTTCTCGGGGAGACTCTGTGATTCATCTTTCCGAGCACCATGGCGATTGTTCACCAGGGGCCCGAATTCGCATCGAAATGTTGGATCTCGAGGATTACCTCGATCAGCTTCGCACTTCTAGATACAGATATGCTCGCCCTGGCAAGCCGGTGAAGCAGCCGTGGGGACTTAAAGAAGTGACGCTCTATGACCCTTTCAGCAATCGACTGACTTTATATACAGAGTAATGTGATTTTCGGCTAAGGGCACAGGGTATGAATTAGTTTGCGCTCGAAGACACCCCGACAGCGCCGTTGCTACAGTTTGTTGTGGGAATTCTTTAGTTCCCGTCGATCATCCCAAGACCACTCATAAAACCCGCCGTCATAATTCTTGGCACGGTATCCGAGTAGCAGGGCAACGAGAAAAGCGACGCTGGATCGCCAGCCGGTTCCGCAGTAAAAGATGAGTGTGGTCTCTTGGTTCTCCACAGCTGAATCAACAATATCGAGCGTCTTCCAACGTCGTCTGATTCTCTCCAGTTTTGGAAGAATTTCTTGGCGAGGCTGTTGGATCAGGTGCGTCCAGTTACCATGGAAGGTCGCTCCTGGGATGTGCCCTGCGCGTTGGAAGAAAGTGTAATAGTCTTTATGCGATCCGTCGTACTCACCCATGGTGCGCACGTCAACGAGGCGAGCGGCTACTTTGCCTGCCGCCTCAACTTCAGCAGTTGTTGCCAACCATTGTGAGCGCATTTTCCATGAACTCGGCGTAGGTTCCGGTGTGCGTTCATAGTCAGTGTCTCGGCATGTGTATTGGATGTTCTCTACGACATCGCCACCCCAATCGGTCCATGCTGCCAGCCCCCCGTCGAGCATTTTGACAGATTGGACTCCTGCCACCATCAGGCCCCAGGCGATGCGCGCTGCTGAGAGCGTGGCGTCAGGGTCTGTTCCATAGACAACGACGCATGTCTCCGGGCGAATGCCGATCGATTCAAGCGTCTGCACCAATTGCTTATGGGGCATTAGGTTTCCGTCTTCAGGCTTCTGGTAGGAGGGATAATACCGAGAGGACTCCCATCCAGCTTCCAGAAACGATGGGTGCATCCGAACTGCCCCTGGGACGTGCTGGAGAGTCTGCTCTTCCAGTGGAAGTGGATGATCCTGTGATGAGAAATGGGCTTCAATCAGCAAGGGCTTTTCACGTAATCCCAAGCTGATCAGTCCGCTGAGCTGCTGAGGACTGATCAGTTCAAATCCGGTCGTCAAAGATGGAGCTTCATACATCATTTTTAGGACTTAGAGGACAGACGCCTCTCGGTATTTTCTCTCTTGTAATGAGAGTCATTTAAGTTGCGGTAACAGCCAATACATTTTGGCTGTATTTATGCCAAACTCCGAGCCACATCGGAAATCATTACTTCGCCAGATACCGGGGGTCGATACGATCATTACTTTACTGATCGAGAAGGGACACACAAGCGACCTGCTGCTCCCAGTCGTGGCGGCTCGCGTGCGGCAGGCTGTGGAGCGAGAGCGCCGATCTATCCTGGATGGAAAGTCGGCGTGTGCGACCCAAGAGGAGATTGTTGAAGAATTGGCAAAAAACTTAAGCAGTCTGGCTCTGTCACGTCTGCGCGGCGTGATCAATGGCACGGGGGTGGTCCTGCATACCAATCTTGGACGCAGTCCGTTGAGTGCAGGTGCGGTGCGGCGGGTATCCGAAGTTGCCAGTGGCTATTCCAATCTAGAATTCGATCTGGATGTGGGGGGACGTGGTTCTCGGGGTGCCTACCTAGAGCAATGCCTGGCGACGGTGTGTGGGGCGGAGGCCGCTACGGCGGTAAATAACTGCGCATCGGCGCTTATCCTGGCACTAAGATCTTTAATCTCTGATGAGCGCGATGAAGTGATTGTATCGCGCGGAGAGCTGGTGGAGATCGGGGGTGGTTTCCGCATCCCCGAGATTTTGGAAACGAGTGGGGCGCACCTACGTGAGGTTGGAACGACAAACCGAACACGTGGCGCGGATTTCGAGTCAGCTATTGGGCCGAGAACCAGTCTGTTGCTCAAAGTTCACCAGTCGAATTTTTATCAGGAAGGGTTCACTGAGGAGGCGAGTCTGAGTGAGCTAGTTCGCATTGGTGGTGAGCATCACATACCGGTCTTGTTTGATCTAGGTAGCGGTGCTCTGTTTTCCACAGAAAAGTTGGCACCGATTCCTCACGAGCCTCGCGTACCTGAGGCGATTGCTGCCGGGGCGGATCTTGTCTGTGTCAGTGGGGATAAGTTACTCGGGGGGCCTCAAGCTGGGATTCTAGCAGGGAAACAAGAAATCATCGCTCGCTTAAAGAAGAATCCATTTTTCCGTGCTTTGCGTTGCGACAAGATGGTGATCGCTGCCTTGCAAGAAACCGTGGAGGCTTATCTTGAAGATAGTGAGAATCCGGCGCTCCCGCACGCTGAATTCCTCCAGAGATCACTGGAGGGTATTCGAGAGCGGGCAGATAAGATCGTAGCTGCGGTAGCAAGCTCACAATTAAATATTGGCTCAGGCATCTCTCGTTGTGGAGGCGGAACGATGCCCAAGGCTGAAATCCCATCCGTAACGCTCGATATACCTCCTCGCGCCATGAGTCTAGAAGAAGTTGCAAGAAAGCTGCGCATGGGCGAACCTGCAATTATCTCTTATGCCGCTGATGGGCTGTTAAAAATAGATCTGCGCACTGTGTTTAGTCATCAAGATGAGCAGGTTGCATGTGCTTTGAATCAGCTTTTGAATGCCAAGGCGCTGAATAGCACTGTCTAGTTTATGCCATCAACGCGGCATTTTATCGTGGCGACTGCGGGTCATGTGGATCATGGCAAAAGTTCCCTAGTTCAAGCCCTAACGGGTGTGGATACAGACAGGCTGCCTGAAGAAAAATCTCGGGGCCTCACCATTGATCTAGGCTTCGCTCAGTTGGAGTTGCCGAGTCATGATGGCAGTGAGGATATGCTTGCAGTCGGGCTCATTGATGTGCCGGGGCATGCGGACTTTGTTAAGAATATGGTCGCTGGGGTCGGTGCTGTGGATTTAGCGCTCCTTATAGTCGCCGCTGATGACGGATGGATGCCTCAAACCGAGGAGCACGCCCAGATTCTCCAGTATCTGGGTGTGAAAGAAGTATTGGTCGTTCTTACCAAAATTGATCGATTTGAAGACTTGGATTTAGCAATTGCCGATATTGAGGAGCACCTAGAAGGCACTCCATGGGAAGGCGCTGAGATCGTTGAGATCTCGGCTGCAAAGGCCATTGGAATCGAGCAACTTAAAGGGGCAATAGGTGCGCGGCTAAGCTCCTTAGAAACATCGAAAGACATAAATAAACCGAGGTTGCCGATAGATCGTGTTTTTCCAATAAAGGGCGCAGGCACTGTGGTGACAGGCACGTTGTCATATGGACAGATTTCTACGAGCGATCATTTGGTCGTCCAGCCAGCAGGCATTCCGATTGCGATTCGGGAGATACAAGCTCATCATGCTAAACGCAAGGTAGCGCCGCCTGGATCACGCGTGGCGCTCAATATAACGGGTGTATCTCGTGAGGATCGAGACCTTATTGGTCGTGGCTCGATTATATGCAATGATACCTCTGGTGAAGCTAGCAATTGTGTGCATGCAGCGACCCGGTGCGTGGATCGGAGTGATGTTATCATGCGGGCAAACCGCCATATCAAGGCAGGTAGAGAGCTATTTTTTCATTTCGGAAGTGGAACGATGCGTACCCGAATTTTTTTAGCTCCAGACTCTTCCCTGGAATCAGCGAGCTGGCTCTTCGTTGAATTGCGATTCTATGCACCCATCTGTTGTTGGGTAGGGGACCGCTTCGTTTTGAGAGACCTGTCGGGCAGACATACATTAGCCGGTGGGATAGTATTAGATCCGTCGGCGCCTCAGCGTTCGCTGCGTAAGACCGAGCAGGTAGCCTTGTTAAGAGCACGTCTGGGTCAGCCGCAGTCATTGGAGGCACTCATGATGAGTCAAATTAAACGTGATAGAGCTCGTCGATCAGAAGGTTTTCTAGCTGCATCGCCCCATGCTGAGTATGCTATTTCTGCTGGCATTGAACAGCTAGGCCGCGATGGCCGAATTCTTGAGTCCTGCGGTTGGCTGTTAGACTCTGCTTGGTGGCGTGAGGTGAGTGATTTGGTTTTGAACCCGCTTCACCGGTTTCATCAGAAGCAGCCAGAGCGTTTGGGTATGCCTGTTACTGTGTTCCGAAAGCATCTAGCTGAGGCGCTACCGGACAAGCGGCTGACGGATTCAATCCTCCATATCTTGAAGCAGTCAGAACTCGTTTTCCAAGGAACGGTCGTGCGGCATAAATCGCATAGGCCGAAGTTAAACCCGACGCTCCAGTTAAAGGAGAAACGTATCATAGAATTACTCAATAAAGATCCAGAAAACCCACCTAGTCGTAGTGATAGTATAAAAGATGCAGACGATGCGCGTGTCCTCAGATTTCTATTTGAATCGGGTGCAGCGATAGAGCTGAACGAAAAGACGCTAATCTCTCGTCAGGGATTCGAGGCTTTACGCCAGCAGGTGGTTGCAACGATCCGCGAAAATGGACCGGCAACGACAGGAGAACTGCGGCAGAAAATTCCTACGTCGCGCCGGATATTTGTGCCATTTCTAGAAAAGCTCGATGCAGACGGGGTGACAGTCCGGACCGAAGACAGGCGGAGCCTGTCTGAAAACTGGTTGTAGCGGTGGCTTTATCGCTTCTGAATCCGATCCAAAGAACAAAAAAGGGCAGATCCGAAAACCCACCCTATTTAGTTATTACAAGCTTTGGGTTTTAGCTGTCGGACAAGCTAACTAACATGGCTTCGGCAAGGGCATGTTGATCATCATGACTGAGCGCTCGGAAGTAGTTTATGGCGCTTGTCATCGGGAAAGATTCTGGGAGATTTTCTGATTCAGGTAAATGTTTAGCAAGTTCCGGCTTTGAGATACTGCCATCTCCGTCCTCATCTAATATTCCTGCACCAAAGACCATAATTAAGACATCTGAGACTTCCTCGACCGCGTGATAAAATTCAGCTGGCATCCACTCCGTGCCCTCGAGATATCCGCTCTCATTCTTATCCTGGCTAGCGAAGCCTCGGCGCTGATTTTCTGTAAAACCTTCATCATCAGTCTCCTCTCCCTTTCTGATAGGGAAGCCAGTCGCGTATTCTTTGAGCGAAAGTTTCTGGTCCTTATCTACATCCAGCGACAAACTGCGTGCAATGCCGAGCTGGTAAATGGCGGTTGAAAACATTTTAGTAAATTCTGCTTCGCCGATGAGGCCGTCTGCATTCGGCTTCATGAAGGCGGATATTTGCTTATCGGCTTCTGCATTATTCTTGTGGATTGCCTCTGCGGTCGTTCCGTTTTCGAGGAGCTCTTCAGATACGGGTGCCTCCATGTTGACGCGCGCAAATCCGCGCCCCATCAGCGTGCGGAGCATAGACCGGTATTCGAGTTTTCCGTCGCCATCATCATCCAATGTCTTTGCAGCCATCTGAATCTTACCGCCTACTTCTCCAGTAAATCGAGCGATCTCTTGAGCAAGCTCAGGGTCGATCATTTTAGACATGTCAGGTTCGGCTATCATCGACGCAAAAGGTGCGGATACGAGCAGGAGCAGTGTGCGAGTCTTCATTTTAGTTACTTTGATTGCTTATGATTTGAAAAAAGGAGCCAGCGTCAGACTGATGTATGGTGTCTAATTACCACGTTTGCGGTAACGCTGACGTTTGGAGGTCAGTGGCATTTCTTGAATCTCATCGCCTCGTAGGATCGTGAGTGTCTTAGTGTTGCCGGCGGTATGCATGAGTTTGATGTGAGTAACTAAATCTTGGGTAATGATGTTTTGCTCCACACCGTCGACGGCCACGATGATGTCTCCCTCTTCAAGATCGTGCGCTCCTTCGAGGAGCGCGTTGATATCGACCTCAATGACTCGGGATGCAAATCCATCTACGGGTAGGTCAAGCGTCTGTTTTTCTTCGGTAGACAAGCGTTCAGCATTGAAGAACACCAGCGGGTCGACCGACCAATAGCGGTGAGTGAGGTCTGTAAACCACCATTGATCTGGTAGCGCCATCACGACTGTCATAGCACTGCCGTCGCGATTAATGCCAATGGGTAGCTCTGTTGAGCGACGGTGAACACGGTCGAGACGAAACTGCAGGTCACCGAAAGTATACACTGCGTGGTTGCCTAGGTGCGTGATGATATCGCCACGCTGCAGTCCTGCCGCAGTGGCAGCCCTTTCTGTCCGATCAATTTGCAGCCCTCTCGGTATGTCTAAATAAATACCCAGTGTGTGCAGGTCGGGCGACGCATACATGTCCTGGAGTTTATCAAGCGTGCCGGCCGTCTCCATTTCGGTTATCAGGTAATCATCCACTAGGTGACACTCCACACAGCGGTTATTATCGATAACAGATTTTTTGAGCGTGAGAATGTCTTTCGGGTAGAGCGGTTCCTGTCTTTCCTGTGGCTCGAAGTTTCCGGCTTGATATCGAGTATGCAGCTCGAGGCCCTGAGCGAGGGCGAGTTCTAAGCTGTCGAAGTCAAGATAGGTCGTTGCCGATGCCGCATCGCGCCCTCCATAGCGTATGTATATATGCTCATCTGCGTTCATCATGAAGAAGTATAAAGCATTGTGACGATCAAACTGGAAAAGGTTCAGGTCTACTCCGGTGAGCGACATGATGCGGAGCAAAACATATTGCTCCATAAGCTTGCCGCGGGGTGTGTTGATAGGTGTATGCACAACCTGTGCATCAAATTCGCGTCCGTTGCGTCAGGGCGCACAACGAAATTCGAGGAAGATGGGTTTCCCCGTCTTTTTCGCCTCTTCAATCGCCTGTGGGTATGAATAGAGCCACTTTAACGTTTCGACCTTTTCTTCCGCCTGGGCGAAGAGGGCATAGGTGGCATAGCAGATGAAACAGGTGAGAGTTCTGATGTATCTTTTCATCAATGGAATCAAAAGAGGTCACAGCCATCCCACAGGGATAATCTAAAAAGTTAAAAAAATGGTTGGCTCTGGACGGCTTCCGACCAAGGAAGCCAG
>JABSRG010000098.1 GCA_013215165.1 Opitutales bacterium
TCTTCCCCACCGTCCATGTAAGTCGGGTTAATAGGAACGCCGTCGCCACTCCAGATCGCCGGATCACTCCACAGTCCTGAACTGACACTCACAGAAGAGTCCTGAGACAGAACCACGCCACCAGACAACACGCCTAGCGTAAAAATCAGGCGGAGGCATACCGTGAATTTCTGGTCAATCACTGGTAGAAAATGGTAAATCATTTTCGATAGAGGAAGATTTTACTATGAAAATGAGCGTTATAAACTCAGTTGTCGACCGGCATCTGTTAAAAACAGTCTTTTTCGATCAAGGTCACAAATCGCGCATGATAAAGGGCAGAAAAGTTACGCCCTTTTTGCCTATCCCGCGTAGAATGTGACTGGATCTATAGAAAACTAATTTTGAGTTCAGATTAGAAGCGTAGAGTGATGCCGACAGCCATTGCTTGACTTGAGCTTTGGTCCACACGGTGGCAATCGCTCTCGCGATCACCCTACAAAACTTCAGTGTGCAGCGCAGGCGTAGTGTGTGGGCAATTTTTGGTATGTGCTTGTGGGCCAATCTGGGGATTGGTGTTTCCGGACGGGTCTATTCGGGTGCGGGGGGCTGTTGTTCCAGTCGGCGCAAAACCCAACGAGCCGACTGAGCGGCTCTGCTTGTACACGAGATGGCAAGTGATCCGGACCGATGTAAAACTGTTCTCTGTCGACGTATTCGTGCCGTTGCTGTGGGGCCAATGTGGACAAGCATTTCAAAACGACCAAACTAAAACATTCGCGTATATTCGCGTGCATTAGCGGATAAAAAAATCCCATGGCCCAGCGAGACATGCCCGGCTCTGATCGATCCGCAAAACACCTTTGGAATTGCCTTTCGCGGATAGCGCGCAGTGTGTCTTGGGATGGCACAAATCAACGATAACTACCTCAAGCTAGCTTCGAGTTATCTCTTTCCAGAAATTGGTCGACGCGTGAAGGCCTTTTCGGATGCAAACCCGGACGCCGCGGGCGAATTGATTCGCTGTGGCATCGGCGACGTGACCGAGCCCCTTCCCCTCGCTGCACGCGAAGCGCTTCACAAAGCCGTCGACGAAATGGGCCAGCGTGAGACCTTCCGCGGGTATGGCCCCGAGCAGGGCTACGATTTTCTGCGGGCTGCGATCGCCGAGAACGAATACCGCGCTCACGGGCTAGAGATAGCCGACGATGAAGTCTTCGTCTCCGACGGCTCTAAATGCGACAGCGCCAACATCCTCGATATCTTCGGCCCCGATAACAAGGTCGCTATCACCGACCCAGTTTACCCCGTCTATGTCGACACCAACGTTATGGTCGGGCGCACTGGCCCCGCGAATGAAGACGGCTCCTACCCGGGCATCGTCTACATGCCCTGCACAGCGGAAAACGGCTTTGTCCCCGCCATTCCCGACGAACCCGTTGACCTCATTTACCTCTGTTACCCCAACAACCCCACAGGAGCCGTCGCGACGCGCGCGCAGCTTGAGGATTGGGTCGCCTACGCCAACAAGCACAACTCCGTTATTTTTTACGACGCAGCCTACGGCGCATTTGTCCAAGACGAAGACATCCCTCAATCCATCTACGAGATCCCCGGGGCCGAGACCTGTGCCATCGAGTTCCGCAGCTTTTCTAAGAACGGCGGCTTCACCGGTATCCGCTGTGCCTTCATCGTTGTGCCCAAAGCCCTGAAAGGCACGACCAGCAGTGGAGAAACCATCGACCTGCACCGCCTCTGGCTACGCCGCTCAACCACCAAGTTTAATAGCGTCTCCTACCCCGTTCAGCGCGCAGCAGAAGCCCTTTACTCCGAGGAAGGTCAAACTCAAATCAATGAGCTCATCGCCTACTACCTCGGCAACGCCAAGATTCTCTCCGAAGCTGCGCGCGAAGCGGGTCTCACTGTATACGGCGGCGAACATGCGCCTTATATCTGGATCAAAAACCCAACGGGCTTTACGAGCTGGGATATGTTCGACCGCATGCTTAACGAAGCGAAAGTCGTCGTCACCCCTGGCTCAGGGTTTGGCTCCAACGGCGAAGGCTACTTCCGCCTCAGTGCCTTCAACAGCCGCGCCAACGCCGAAGAAGTCGCCCGCCGTCTCAAAACATTGACCTGGTAGGCCGAGACCAATCTCATCCCATCCCAAAAGGTCGGCATCCCAGCCGACCTTTTTTTGGCAACACCAGCGCGGGCGCACCAGCAAAGGCACAAATTTCCTCCCCGGGAACGCCAAGCCCCAGCTTGGCTCACCGAGATCATAGGAGGTAAAGCGTTCACCCCACGCCCACTTCGCTCAAGATGCTGAGCCGCAAAGAAGAGACACATCTGCTGTTCAGCCCCCTCCCACACTTCATGCATAAAATGAACCTTGAAACAACTCGGCTCAATCTTCGCCCTTTTCAAGAAAGTGACGTTGACCATGCGTTCGCTGTTCTCGGCGATGCGGGCACGATGCTTTTTTATCCGTCACCCTATTCGAAAGAACAGGTAGGGACGATAATTCGAAGAAATATCGAAAGCTTTGAGACTCATGGCTACGGGCTCTTCGCTGTGCTTGAGACAGATACTGGAGCCTTTGTCGGTGACTGTGGGATCACGGTCCAAAATATTGATGGGCAAGATGAATTCGAGATTGGCTACCGCATCAGGAAAGACAGATGGGTGTTGGGCTACGCACCCGAGGCGGCGGAAGCTATAAAGTCATATGGGTTTCAGCACCTAAGAATGAAAAAACTGTGCAGTTACATGCCCAGTGACCACATTCAGTCCCGGCGGGTGGCCGAAAAAATCGGAATGCAGTTAGAGAAGGAATATCAAAATCCTCGGAATCGCGGTATTTTCACCTCAGTCTATTCAATTCACAACCCACACTTACCAATTGAGCGGGAAGAAAATTGAGATCACATACAGCAAGTGCCCAATCTACTTCGTAAATTTTCTGCCTGGATATCATTCTCAACGGATTTTTGCACGGTCGCCGCCTAAGAAACAGACCTGAGCGGAGTCAGCGTCTTTATACCCTCCAATTGATTATCCAAACGACCTTTAGAGATCTTCCCGTCGGTTCCCAGTTCCTGGGCGAACACAGAAATGCGGTATTCCTCTAACATCCAAAAGAGTTCCGTCACTTTGGGTTGAATGGCGGGATATTTCTGAATTTTGCCCAGCCAGAAAATGAGCTTCTCCTGATATTGTTTTATTTGGGCAGCCTTCTCTGCGTCACGACGCGGGTTGGTGCGGGCGCGGTCGTTGCGCTTGATGAATCCATTAAGGTAACGCGGCAAGTGCTGAAGCCGGACAAATCCGGTGCGCTTTAAAAAGTCTTTGGGCACGATGCGCGCGAGATCGCTGTGAAATTCGGGATAGGCTGGCTTAGTCGTCAAGATGGTCTGCCGGAGTTCGAATATGGGTCTCAGGCAGTCGAGTAGTCGATAGACGATCCCACGGATCTCTTTCTTGGCAAATGACTCACGCTCGGCGATGTGCACGGTATCAATGCTCTGAATCGGCAGACTAAAAAACAGGTAGCTGCGCAAATGAGCCCGGGCATCATCACGCAGTTGATCGAAGGGCATGAGCGAGGCAACCACAGGGCCGATTTCTTTGAGCGCTTTGAGGTCTTTTTCTAACCAGGTCCACTCTTTCGACTGTGCTCGTTCAACCAGGTGCGCCATACCGAGGCGGGTTGCGCGCCGAGCTTCCTCCTGGCTTTTGAGTAGGCGCAAGGCAGTGCGCTCCTGCTCCAAGACCAAGGCTGGATAAGCCATCACCGGGACATCTTTTACCGTGCAGACATGAATTTCGCGGGGGACATTTTTGAGCTCACTTGGATCGACGCAGCCCTGCTCCCATTGTGCGACACATTTTTTCCACTCGCGGAAACGATCCACGCCCTTGCCCGATGCCGTCTGCTTTTTAACAGCGGCTTGGTAGTCACGTTGTAATGCGTCCCAGGTGCGCCCCGATGCGATCGTGCTCTTTCCTTTGTCGTCCACCACTTCGATGCGCGGTAACAGGTAATCAGGAATGTCGGCTTGCTCCCAATCAGCCCGCCCGACACGGATCTGATAGCTATGCCATAACACATCGCTGAGTATTTCCGTCAGCAAACGAGGCCCAGGCTTCACCTGCTGCGCAATCTCGCGCGTTTTCTCAGCAATGGGAAAAAGCTGCCGTCGGATCTGTTTGGGCAAAGCCCGAATCAACATCTCAATCCGCTGCTCCACAAACCCAGGAATGACCCAATCGAGCACCCCATCTTCGAGTTCGCGGAATTGCTCTAATCGCACTTTTAAAGTGGCACCATCATCGGCCTCGCCCGGTTTGTAAGCGTATTGAACGTCGAGCTGCTGCCCTCCTAGGTCTACTCTGTCCGGAAAGGCCTCACGCCCGTCCGCCGTATCTTCCACCAGATCCTCACGCGCCATCTCGAGTGGCTTGCCCCCTGCCTCCTCTTCCGTGCGCACCCATTCTCGTAAGGCATGCACGTCACTCACGAGCGGTAACCGGCGCTGATAAAATGCATACATCCGATCATCCAGGCTGTAACCTGAGCCCGAGCGCGTCCGCACCATCCACTCCTCGACCTCTTCGCGCAGTTGCTGATTGATATCAATAATCCGAATCCGCTGGGGAAGGTTAAAAGCTACGATCCCCTCGCGAATAAATATATCTGTCGCCGCCTCCCCGTCGATTTTATGGAAGCCCACTTTACGCATCCGCACCGTCAGTCCATAGAGCAGCCCGCGCTCTTTGATCAACACACGCCCCGCCTTAGCATCGTATTCGGGTTCCGAGTAGGTGCGTTTGAGTAGATCGCCCGCATAGCGCTCGACCCATTCCGGCTCGATTTTTGCCACCGTCCGCGCAAAGAGACGGCTGGTTTCCATCCACTCGGCACACACAATCCATGCTGGTGTCGATCCATGCCGTGGACCCGGGGGAGTGTTACCCCCCTTTTTACCTTTGCGCTCAGCTTTGGCAAATTGGCGATCAAACGCCGTGGAACCAGGAAAGATAGTCACCTTCCGACCATGAGTTGCCCGATAGAGGTTACCGTCTTCTTTTTGGGCCACATTCGCGATGCATCCCGAGAGGATCGCTTGGTGAATGAGATCCTCGGGATGCTTCTCTGGATCTGTCTTCAGGCTCAGCTTGGGTTCGAAATCCTCCGTCAGAGATCGCAGCTGATCATAAACCTCTCGCCATTCGCGCATGCGTTGAAAGGACAGAAAATTCACCTTACAATACTGACGCAGCTCTTTGTTAGAAGCTCGATTCAGTTGACCGCCATGGAGGCCATCCCAGATCTTCAAAAAGACCATAAAATCTGAGTTGAGATGACGGAAACGTGCGTGGGCCTGATTGGCCTGCTGGATTTGGCTTTCTGGCACTTCCCTTGGATCTTGGACGCTTAATGCTGAGGCGATCACCAGCACCTCTCCCGCACAGCGCAGGTCGACTCCTTCCAGAATCATGCGGCCCACAGACGGGTCTGCCGGCAGGCGCGCCAGACGTTTACCGACAGGTGTGAGCGTCCAATGCGTTCCCTCCTCACCCTGTTCTCTTTGCAGTGCGCCCAGTTCCTCAAGCACACGATAACCCCCACGAATAGCACGGGGATCCGGCGGCTCGATGAACGGAAAGGTCTCAATTTCGCCTAGACGAAACGCCTTCATACGCAGGATCACATCGGCGAGATTGGCACGGAGGATTTCCGGGGTCGAAAACTCGGGACGCGAAAGAAAATCTCGCTCCTCGTATAGCCGGATACAGATACCTTCCTGGACGCGCCCTGCGCGTCCAGCACGCTGCTTAGCAGAACTCTGCGAGATTGGCTCCACCGGCAGCCGACGTGTCGACGTATGTGCTGAGAAACGACTCACACGCGCCAACCCTGCATCTACCACATAACGAATACCCGGCAGTGTGATCGAGGTCTCAGCGATATTGGTCGAAACGATCACCTTAGTGACAGGGGCCGATTTGAATATCGCCTGTTGATCCCCCGCAGCCAAACGTCCGTAGAGCGGTAAGATACGAGCGCGATTTTGACTCACTGCCCGTCCCAGTAGATCACAGGCATCACGAATATCGCGTTCTGTGGGAAGAAACACCAACACATCACCCGAACGCCGATCTGACAAAATATCTTCCACCGTCCGCACCGCGCTGCGCAGATAAGAAATCTCGCCATCGTCATTGGCATCTTCTTCAAGCGGACGATATTGAATATCTACCGGATAAGTTCTGCCGGATACCCAAACGATCGGTGCACCCTCAAAAGCCTCTGAAAAACGCTCCGTATCTATAGTCGCCGAGGTAATGATGACCTTCAGATCGCTCCGTTTCTTTAAAATCATGCGCAGCGAACCCAGGATAAAATCGATGTTCAGCGAACGCTCATGCGCCTCATCCACGATGATACAGTCGTAACCGAGCAGCAGCGGATCATTCTGTAATTCGTTGAGCAAGATCCCGTCGGTCATCAATTTGATCCGCGTATCTTTCGATGTCTTCTCCGTGAAACGAATTTTACACCCCACGCCCTGGCCAAACGGCGTATTCAACTCCTCGGCGATGCGTTGAGATACCGATAAAGCCGCAAGGCGCCTTGGCTGCGTACAACCGATCAAACCACGCCGCCCCAACCCTGCGGCAAGACACATTTTCGGTATTTGTGTCGTCTTACCACTGCCCGTTTCTCCCGCGAGAACCACGACCGGATGCTCTTCGATCAACCCAATTATTTCGTCCTTTCGCGCCGTAATCGGCAACGCCTCGGCAAACTGCGGCTCAGGCAAAACCGAGGACACATGCTGCACTGCTTCAACAGACCGCTCCATGCGTCGCTCCAACTCAGTCAACAACGCCTCCACGCGCTCAGGGTTCTTCGGTGGCAACAAACGCTCAAGACGGCTGGCCACATGATGCGCATCCACAATCCGCACCTGCTCCAGACGTTCCCGCAAAACCCGCACTCTATGCTCCAGCGCACTCACAAAACCTCAAAACAAAACCCCATTACCCGTTAGGGACAAACTTGAAGTGTACCGGGGTGCACGCGAGGGTGCGTCCAGATCTGCGAAAAATTGATTTTGAGTTCAAATTAGAACACAGCCATCCCATAAGACCTGATGGCGGAGATCAAACCTGAGTATTGATGGGCTGTAGCGATTGATCGTGTCTATT
>JABSRG010000099.1 GCA_013215165.1 Opitutales bacterium
CCAATAGGATAGAGCAGTGGATTGGGATTTAGGTAAGTGAACTCATTCAAGTTACTCACGGAATCTCCATCAAAGTCATCGCTGGATCCGGTTTTCTGAGCATTTGTCAGAGCTGCGTTGTAAGCTGTACCGAGGAGCTCAGACTCAAATTTGTTCACTTCGAAGCCGTCCCACATCCCATCGCCGTCCGTGTCGGGGTCCGCTGGATCGAGGTAGGCCAGCGGTGCGGTGACTGGTTCGTTTATGTAGTCGAACTCGAACAGGTTCGTCAGGCCGTCGCCGTCGAAGTCGTTGTCGGGGCCTGTGGCAGTCGCGTTTTCTGCGGTCGCATCTAGTGCGACACCCGGTAGCGTCGATTCGAAATAGGTGATCTCGTAGCCATCCCACATCCCGTCGTCGTCCGTGTCGGGGTTCTTGGGGTCCAGGAGGCCATTGATATAGAGCAGCGGGTCGGGATTTTGGTAGGTGAACTCGGCGAGATTGATGATTGTGTCGCCATCGAAGTCATCCGATGCGCCCGTTTTGGCTGCATTTGTTGCCGCGGCGTCGACGGCGGCTCCCTCGAGCTCGCTCTCGAATTGGTTTACTTCGAAGCCATCCCACATCCCGTCGGCATCTGTGTCTGGATCTGTTGGGTCTAGGTAGGCCAGTGGAGCGGTGGCAGGAGAGTTGATGTAGTCGAACTCGAACAGGTTAGTCAGGCCGTCACCATCGAAGTCGTCAGACGGACCAGTGGAGGTAGCGTCATTGAGTGTCGGATCGAGCCCACTTAAACCGTATGCTCTCTCGAAGCCGTCCCACATCCCATCGCCGTCTGTGTCGGGGTTGTGTGGATTTAGATAGATGTTCAGTGGGCCACTGGGGAATATTGAGTATTCAAACTCCTGCAAATTTGTGAGGGTATCGTCGTCGATGTCATTGGCACTGGCTAGCTCTGGGTAGAGGATACCGGGATCTAAAGGAGCTAGATCGAAGGCATGTTCGTAAGGGTCCCACATGCCATCGCTGTCGGTATCTTTAAGGCGTGGATCAGTTACTTGATCGTATTCCTCAAGACTATTCATGCCGTCGAGATCATGATCTGCGAGGGGGTCGGTGACGCCGAGGGCTTCCAGCCAATCTGGCAGTCCATCGGCGTCAGAATCGACAAATTGGTCTGCTCCCAAGTCTTTGGCTGCGACGGGTCGGATCTCCCCGTCGAAATCGCTGTATGCGGATCCAAAGATTTTTTTGGCAAGTCCGAGGTTGGTGCTTATCAACTCATATGTTTCCAAAGCGGAGGAGGCACCGATATAGGCGCTCTCAGAGGTAAGGTGGTAGAAAAACGCCAGTGGCTCAGGCGTATCGCTGGACACCAGGGTATGAGCATCTTTGGAAATAGTCTCCGGAACGTTTCCAAAGATACGGCTATTGATTACTTCGACGTTTTCTGGGTAACCGCCGAAAATCGATCCCTGGGCTAAATGTTCGTGAAAGAGCGAATTGAAAACGATGAGTCGGGAGTTAGCAGCAACACTGATCACCGGTTCACTCGAGGACAGTCGGTTATCGAGTGTCGTGATATGATTGAGTAACAAATTTCCGGAATCTACAGAAAGGCCGGCACCATCGCTCGAGATCTGACTCCCAGTGATAACGGAAGAGTCTATCTGGGCCCAGAGGTCCTCGCTGGTCCAAAAAACCTCTCGATCTCCTATCAAAACGGGCTCGAAGACTGTAGACTCGAGTCGGACCCTGAGGCCAAAGTCTTGAGCTGTGTTATCAGCATGGACGACTAGACCCCGATAGACTCCGGGTGAGTCGATCAATCTAGATTCGCCATCGGAAGCCGCCATATACTCGGTCCACTCGCCCGGAGCATACTCGTTAAATTCCAATATAAACTCTGCTTGAGTCCCAACCACGGGGTCATGCCCCTCTCCTGGTAATCGTTCGATGATTGCGTAGGGCGTAACCGTGCTTGCAGCGATGGAATCCGAAGCTTGGACCTGAAAATAGGAAGATGCGCTGCCAGCCTGAAGCACGCGGTTAGCGGTTCGGCTAGGCAGAGGCAGAGCATCCGGACCGTAGCCACTGTATGCGACATCACCGACTGTTGGGAAATCTGTTGGATCTGAAATGTCGGTGTTAAATATCCGCTCAATGAGGTTTGGGAACCCATCGTAGTCGATATCGGCATATCCGTCGTCTAGGAGTGGGTCGAGGCCGTGTTGTAATTCGAGGCCGTCTTCGATGAAATCGGCATCCGAATCGAATGAGTGGGGATCCATGCCTTGGGCAATTTCGACGGAGTCGTATACGCCGTCAAAGTCGCTGTCTGGATATGACGGATGGAGGCCCTGTGACAAGCGAGCCGCCTGTTCGGCCAGGGTGAAGTATTGCTCGGTGAGGTCTTCCAACTCATCTGGGATATTGTTGCTGTTAGCATCGTCCAGAGAATCGACTCCGACGTATCCCGAGGCAGGTAATCCAGTTCCATAGTCTCTGGTGAGATACTTTGTGGGGGCGGCTATCGAACTTAGGTCTATGGTTGCATCTGCAAAATAAGCACCCCACCCAATGCTGACATCAGTAGGGGTCATTCCACTCGGTACTGCTCCCAAAATTTCCTGATAAACGAGCGATCCGTTACTGCTAGAGTTTCCAATAAGAATTTCACTGTATTCTGGAGATTCGACATAGACGTTCGTCATTTCGACACGGCCCGAAAGCAGTGAATTAGAAGCATCTTGGACCAATGTTCGATTATTGATCAGCGATACGTGCTCGAGGTAGAGCAAGCCATTGCTAGAAACTGCCCTACCTTGCCGGGTTAGTGTATCTGTAAACAGTGAGTTCGTAATGACGCCTTGCTTATCAAAGCGGCTTCTGGAAAACACTTCGCCGCCATAGAATCGAGGATGTGCCTCGTCCACTGGAAAAAAATTCATCGCACGCGACGCGCCCTTCACTGTGATGCCGTCGACAAAGAAGCTCTCAGAGGCTTGCAGGCCGGTTACACGTTGGAATGATGCATCAAGAATAACAGATGATGCGCCCAGCCCTGTTTTGGCGCGTAAAAGGATAGTTTTATTCTGCCCAAAGCGGATACCGCTTTCAACGTATCGACCTGCTGGAACATTGATGATCGTAAATGCGTTTTCTTCAGCTTCAGAAATGGCTGAATGGATCGAAGATGTTACTTCGATGATTTGGCGCGTATTATCGCGGACAGAGCTCTCTGGCGTATGCGTTGTATCGTTTGAGGCTGCACCGTAGGCCCATTCGAAGAGGTTCGGGAAGCCATCGAGATCGGCGTCCAAGAAGGCATCGTCGTTAAAGGGATCCAGTGCGTCGCGGATTTCATAACCGTCGGGCATGCCGTCGCCGTCGGTATCCCAGGCGAGTGGATCTGTGCCAGCCGCGACTTCTATGTCATCACGGCCAGTATCTGAATCGGTGTCTGCGCTGAGGGGGTTGGTGGCATAAGTGGTGTATTCATCGATATTCGATAAGGTATCAGCGTCCCCATCTCCAAGCGCTTCTACGATCCCCAAGTCTTCGATCCAGTCCGGCAAGGCGTCAGAGTCCACATCGCCAAAGCTGTCGAATCCAAGGTCTGGGTTTGTAGCAAAGCGCTCTGCATCGGCATCAAAGGCGGTGCGGTAATCTAAGAGACCTGCTCCGATCGCTGGTGATGCTGATGTCAGTGAATAGCGGTATCCAAGCAAAGGATCATCGGTGATAGCTGTGCCTGTAAATGTGTTTGAATTAGCTTCCCGAATGATGGAATTGAGCACAAGAAGTTCTCCCGGCTCGGAATCAATTTCGGTTACTGAGGCGGCATTCCAGATAATGCTGTTTTCCAGGCGGACTTGTTGGCCTTTAGGATGCACTTTGATCGCGGCTACCCCATCCAGCGCATTATTTCCAGCGATCGTAACGTGGCGTAACAGCAAGCTTGAATTAATGACTTCAATCGCCGCAACATCGACCCCAGGGCCAGCGGCAATATCTGTAATTAGTGAGGAACGTATCGATGGAGTCTTTTGATAGCCCTCCGTGTAGAACAGAGAACGGCCAGCGAGATAGAATTCTGGATCGTCGACAGTAGAAAAGCTCAGCCCCGGAACGCCCACGTTTGAGCGCCCACCGCCGATTTCGAATCCGATAAAGTGGGATTCACCCTGGATGACAGCTTGAGTCGTATTGGGTTGTGAACTCTTAAGTTTTGTCACTCGTGCGCCGCCCGAGGATACCACTTGTATCTTGAGGAGAGCCGGAATGGTAATTTCTTCGGCGTATTCGCCTGGGTTCACAATTACGATGTCATAGGCTTCAGCGGCATCGATTGCCGCTTGTAGAGAATCGCCGGGATTTATGGTAAAGACTTGGGCAATCGAGTCCGGTCGCGGTGCCGATACTATTGGAGACTGAGAAGCATTGTTCGGACGCGTATCGTGAAAGTATTCGTAAACATTGAGGACGTTATCTAGGTCAAAGTCCTCATAGGCATCATTGACCAAAGGATTCAACTGATAAGTATACTCCCAACTGTCGGTCATGAGGTCGCCGTCTGTGTCGTCAGATAGTGGGTCCAGGGAAAGTGAGAATTCCAGCCCGTCGTCCAAGCCGTCGCCGTCGGTATCAGTACGCCGTGGATCCGTCTGGTTTTCGTATTCGAAGAGGTTAGGCAGCCCGTCATCGTCGTTGCTTGCGAGAGGATCAGTGACACCGAGATTTTCGAGCCAATCTGGCAAGCCGTCGCCATCGGTATCGATGAACTCGTCAGCACCAGCATCCGGCGAGTCATCGCGTGTATCGAGATCCATGTCGCTCTTCACCTCTGAAACGCCTGCCAGGCCTACGGCTAGGCTGTTCTGGCGCAGATGCAAATCAAAGGCAAAACCTGGATCGCCGACGATATTGGAAACGCCAGAAGTGAACGAAGCAGCTTCATTGAAGAGAGAATTCAACGCTGTGATATTAGCACTCGGGTCTACTGCGTATTCGGATCGGTAAGATGGGTTATGAATGATCGAATTGCGTATGATGAGGTCTCCATCGCCCTCTACTTTAAAGGCACTTCCATT
Organism: Opitutales bacterium; assembly: GCA_013215165.1. Taxonomy (NCBI): domain Bacteria; kingdom Pseudomonadati; phylum Verrucomicrobiota; class Opitutia; order Opitutales; species Opitutales bacterium. The sequence continues at coordinate 5,073 of JABSRG010000099.1, forward strand.
AGCCCAATAGGAATGATTGAAGGCAACCGTGGCATGATCGAGGAGTATCGATCCCCCTTTGACACAGATTGCTGCACCGCCCTGGGCTGCGAAGTTTTCAGTAATGATCGCATTGTATAGCCGAGCGGGATGAGTAGCACTAGGTTCCGAATCCACAACAATAGCTTGCCCCGTTTGGTGAGAATAAGCCCGAGAAAATGTGAATCCATCGACAATCGAACGCCCTGATATCGTCAATAATGGGGCATCTAACGAATCGCCTTCAAAGGATGTCTTCCGAGCGCCATGATGGGCTAGAAGAAGGAGACGCTTATCAGCCGGTAATAAGATAGACTCGTTGTAGCTCCCGCGATCTACCCGAATGATATCGAACGATTCGGCGGCTTCGACGAGATTTTGGAGGCTGGTTGATTCGCTATCTTCGACAGTGTAACGGACCGCCGTTTTCGAGGGAAAATCTGGGGAGACTCTAATTTGGGGACGGGAATTATCACGATTGGCGCGAGAAGCGTGATAATACTCAAAAATGTTCGGGTAGCGGTCGCCGTCTTTGTCTAGATCTGAGTCATCGGTAAGTGGGTCGAGTTCATTTTCATACTCCCAACCGTCGGGCATGAGGTCGCTATCTGAGTCGCCATCGCAGGGATCCGTGAGCAGTGTAATTAATTCGAACCCGTCATTGAGGGTGTCTCCATCTGAGTCTTCATTGAGTGGATCGGTGCAGAGTTCGATATATTCCTGGTAATCACTGAGCCCATCATTATCTGTATCGACGTCGTTGGGTTTCGTGCCGCTCTGCAATACCTCGACGCCATCTAGAAGGCCGTCGTCGTCAGTGTCGGGATCGAGGGGATCGGAATTGGGCTCACTATCGTCATCTAATCCATCGTCGTCGGTATCCGCATCGTTTGGGTCCGTTCCCATGACGATGTATTCGATGTAATCATCTAAAGAATCAGCATCGCTATGCGGATTACAGGGGTCTGTATTTGAAGTACTGATCTCGAATCCATCTTTCAAGCGATCCCCATCGGTATCTCTATTATTGGGGTCCGTGCATAATTCTATGTATTCGACGTAGTCGGAAAGCCCGTCGTTATCGGTGTCGGCTTTACGGGGATTGGTCAGGCTTTGCAGGATCTCTACGCCGTCTGATAATCCGTCCTCATCCCTATCTGAGTTAAGCGGATCAGGATCCCGGGAATCACCATCTAAAAGTCCGTCCCCATCCGTATCTGCATCACATGGATCAGTTCCGCGGAGATATTCGTCATAATTACTGAGGCCGTCGCCATCTGAGTCCTGATTGGCGTCGCGGACCAACGCGTTCAGACATGGATGGCTGTTTTCATAGACATCGGGCATGCGGTCGCCGTCGGTATCTATTCGGTTTGCTGGGATGTTGGTGAGGACAGCATGGATCTGAGGGGGGCTGAGCAGGCAGATCAGGAGGCCGAGTGTTCGCGCCGCTGTCTTCTTGGTCTGTGGTGTAAATCTCTTGATGGAAGCCATGTTAATTTGCCGCTAACATTGTTTTTAATTTTTGACTCACGAGGGGGTGCAGCGGGGATCTGGGATCTAAGGCGATCTCTTGGGAAAGCTCAGGATGGGTGCTGTCTAGCCAGGAGAGGAGGGCGAGCTGGATGCTTGGCGATTTGTGCTGTGCGAGTGTGCTCAGGATGGTCGGGGCGTAGTCTGCGTTGCCCCACTCTTTTAGGAATGCGATCGCCGCGAGCTGCTCGCTTGGATGGGCTCCACTCGGTTTAGCTAATGCGCTTTCTGAGGCAGTGATCCAATTTTGTAGGGTGTCCTTGCTTGGGGTGATTGTCTGAGAGATGTGGTTGGCTCCGATGAGGGCTGCGGCGCGCAGTTGCGGATCGGGGTTATCGAGTAGTTCGCGGGTAAAGCTGCTGGTTTGTGCGGCGATGGTGGCGGCGGCTTCGGGCTGTTCACGGTAGGCAGTCTCGCCGACTACGTAGAAGAACTGGCTTCCGTATTCGCGGGATAAGGGGTCGAGATCGGAATTAGTCGCGATATCTTTGACAGCACCCCAGAGTTCAGAGCGCTCTCCGTATTCGAACCATTGGCCC
>JABSRG010000100.1 GCA_013215165.1 Opitutales bacterium
TAGACACGATCAACCGCTACAGCCCATCAATACTCAGGTTTGATCTCCGCCATCAGGTCTTATGGGATGGCTGTGGAGCGCTTTCATCATATCCCCCATTACCTCGTATGACTGATTGCTAGGCGAGGCTGGCACCCAGTCTATCAAGTTCGTAGACGTTTCGATCGTCACCTCAAAATCGACCGCGCTGGCAAGATACTCCATCTCAACCATGAGCCGATCGCCATCCATCCATGCGACCAAAGGATTATCGCGCGACCGGATCTTCGGGTCCTGCCGCAGAACGTAGGCCATAAAGTTTTTCCGACCACCGCCCAGGTAATCGAGATCTGGATCAGCATCGCCCGCAGCAATCTCGGCGGGGGTAAAGTGCTCAGCTTGGAATTGTCCCCAGGTCGACCAATCGGTCGCCGCATAAAAAGTCTCTGCAGAAGCCCAGATGTTACGAATACCTCCTGGAAGGCCAGCTACCGGGCCAGGTTCAGTGCGGGTGCCGGTGTCTGTCGCAGAACCAAAAGCATGATCACGACCCGTGCCCCAGCCAAGGACTCTACCATCAACCTTCAACGCAAAGGATGTATCACTGCCTGCGGCTATATCGATGATATCTGCCAAGTACCCAGATGGATCACTCGGATCTGTCACTAGATGCGCAACAGTACGCGTTGCGGTATCCCCCAACCCTAACTGCCCAACGCCATTATAACCCCATGAATAGACACGCCCGTCGGTGGTTAAAGCAAGCGTATGATAGGCGCCGGCCACAACTTTCTGGATACCCGTTAGGGGTAAATCAGGCCCTTCTTGAATGAAAACTGGGGCAAACTGACGCGTATTGCTGCCAGTTCCATTGCCCAACACCTCCAAGAAGTCAGAACCTGAAGCCAACACACTGCCATCTTCTAAACAGACCACGCTGAAGAATAATCCTACGGCAACCGAACGCACATCCGTCACTCCCGGTACTGGCGCTGGAGTTCGCTGTGAAAATTCAGATCCATCATCCGCCAGCCCCAAGGCACCTGCGGCAGAATTACCCCAGCCGTATAGTGCCCCATCATGCGTTGCGGCAAATACCCTCGATCCACCGGCAAAGACACGCACCACATTTTCCAATCCGGGAACTTGTTGAGCCAACGATCCCGTATCTAACTCAGAATCTATTGGATCGCCACCAAGTCCATCTTGGCCAAGACTCTGTGAGCCCCACGACCAGACACGTCCATTTTCGTCAACGGCTACGCCCCCAAGCCTGCTGAAAAGAGAATGATTAGCTATATCAACAATCTTGGGCAGACCTGGAATCTCCGCGAAGAAACCTCGATTACTAAAGTTTGGACGGCCAAGTCCGCCTGTAGAATTGTTGCCCGAAGCCAAAACTCTCCCAGCCCGGTCCAAAGCGATAGTCAAACGCTCACGTGGCTCAACTTTCGCAAAGCCCGAAGCGACCTTATAGGGTCGGGACATATCAGCTGAAGAAAAGGTTTCAAAGGGCCCGGCCGAGCCGAAGCGATTTTCACCCCAAGACCAGATGCTACGGAATTGCCCCATTTCTAAGACTGTTACATCGATCTGATCCGATCCGGCGCTGTTACCATCGGAGACAGTAAACTCCACGGTGTATTCCCCCACTTCTGGAAAGGATAAAAGATATTCCTTACCGGTGCTCAGAGTGGATACAGAAAGTGATGCACTGGGCCCACTCACCACGCGCCAACCAAACTGAAGCTGTCCCAAGACATCATCGTCTAAAATATCCACTTCAAGAGTCAAAGGACTTAAGACACTGATCCTTTGATCGGCGGCCATAATCGTCGGAACAGGTGTCGCATTGCCCGCACCTGAAACGTCGAAAGTTATGGTATCGACACTAACTGAGACACCATCGTCCACAGACAGCTCCAGTTCATAAACGCCCTCGGACTCGAACTGCACGCGATACTCCACTAGTCTATCCACTTCGGTCACGGACAATCCATCCGGTCCGCTCAGTTGATTCCACTCAACCGTTACTGCTTGCGGTTAATGCGTCAGATCGTCATCGCTAATCACAGGGAAAATGTTGGCTGGTCGAGCAAAGATAACATCCTGATCTTCACCCAGATCAACTAAAGGGACCCCATTCAAATCCCCAGACACATCGAAAATCACGGAGTCGGACGATACCGCAATCCCATCATCAACAATTAATTCTATTTCATAGATACCCTCGGAGGCGAAACGGATTTCGTATTCCTCAAAGTCTCTAATGCTGGTTATTTGCATACCTTCAGGTCCAAGCAATTGATTCCACTCCAACGTCAGCTCCGCCGGTGGATCAGGCAAACCATCGTCGCTGATCGTTGGAAAAATAGAGGCAGGGCGAGCAAACACTATATTTTGGTCTTCCCCAAGATCGACTTCCGGAGCCGTATTCCCCTCACCGTCATAGGTAACAGTAACCGACACAAAATCCCGGACCACGAACTCGCCGTCAGTAGCTTCGAGCTGCAGCGCGTATTCACCAACTTCGTCAAAAGTAACCGAGGTCTCCAAGTCAGCCGGGTCGCTGATGTCCGCCATTTTTGGTGTTTGATTGACCCGAGGTTCGCTCCATGAGAAGACTATTTGTGAGCCGGCCGGCAGTCCGCCGGCAGTGACGCTTCCCGATAGAGCAATAGGCTCACCGATGATTCCGGAAACGTGTTCCCCAGCTTCCACGACGGGTGGGGTGTTTGAGACAGCCTCAGATATCACTGGCGGATAATTCTCCATCGGAGACCGTGAGCTCGAATATGTAAATTCCAGATCCCAGAAGGATCACTTCCGTTGACAGGCTATTAGGAGCGTCAAAAATTGAGATATCAGGACCACCCAGCTGACGCCAAGCGTAGGTGAGGTCACCCAGCGCAGGGAGACCATCGTCAGCGACGATACCAGCAAGCGTGGTGGACGTGGACGCAGCTATCATTTGGTCGGCTCCCGCATCTACGAGAGGTGCCATATTCCCCACGGAAGCACCCACATCCTTTACATCTAATGCCAATGTAGTCGATGCCGCGGCTTGTCCATCATTCACGATCAACCGCAACAGATACTCACCAGAAACATCAAAAACCACATCTGTTGCCAGTGTATTCGGGGACATAAACGACACAGCTCCCGGACCTGAGACGATCTCCCAAGTCACTTCATAGCTCTCCCCATCATCTGGAAGGCCATCGTCGGAAATTTGCCCGAGAAGCGATACAGTATCTCCAGCGATCGGAGCTTCTATGAGACCAGCAATTGTAGGAATAGGCGCTTGGTTGATTGATCGACCGAGGAATAATTCGCGCACTTCAGTATGGCTCAGAGCTCGATCATAGACCCGGACATCGTCAATCAGCCCATCAAAATCGCCAAAAAGATCACTGTTACTCTTATCTCGAGTCGCGCCCACAAGAAAATCGACGGCCGATTCTTTGGTCATTTTTTCAGGTTCGACCCCCAGGGCAGCCAGTCCTTGTGCACCTCCATCTACAAAGCCTAACGCGTTCCCGCTATCTGGATTGTATACAAGAGTAATGTGTCTCCATAAGCCGTTGACTAACGGACGGGCTATATTTCCGACATTCTGCCAACGGTCGTCGATTTTGAGCCTGAGTGAAGTCGGATTTCTACTATCATGATTAAACACCCATGAAAACTGTATCTCCACGGGGTCGGGTTTCTCAAAGTTTCGTGCCTTGCCAGCGACCACAGACTCGTTTTGATCTGCAAATTTAGCCCACATGGAAACAGTCCAGGGCTGATCCCGTTCGAATCCAAATTCAGAGTCATCTAAAACCACCCAATGGGCTGGGCTCTCATCCCCGACATCGGCGGATAGATCTAATGCCCAACCTCGGTAACCATCTTCGACCCAAGCATTTTCGACCTCGAAATTGTTTAACGTTCGCGAACTACCGGAAATCCGATCGACGACGGTGTCGCCCGACCCTTCGTCTAGGGGAAAGTGGGCAGCTTCAGGGTCGGGAAATACGGAGACTTCTCGTGCCGCAACATGAATGGTGACGAGCTGTGAATCAGTCAGGGCTCCATCATCCGCGTCGACACGCACTTGATAAGTCCCCTCAGCATCAAAACTAACCGCAGTCGCCAACGCCGTAGCTTCCGAAAAAATCGCATGACTGCCCGACGGCCCGTCAATCATACTCCAGGATACGGATATGGAGGCGGGATCGAGACTTGGGTGGCTAAGAGAAGCCTGGAGATACGCATCCACTCCTGGAGCAACGTGCATGCGTTGATCTGCAACGTGCATGCGTTGATCTGCTGGCGACTCTATTAAAATCTTTGGACCGGCAGGGTATTCGATCGCAAGCTGAGGCCGCAGCATGGCGTCTGTCGATTCACTAGATGCGATTTCGAGTTTTTCGGCTGTCGGCCGCAGTGTAAGCGTGACCACCCCAGAACTGTCTTGAGCCAGATCTGCTGCGACTATCGATGTAACGTCTATCTCAAACCGCTCACCGGGGGTAACCTCAGCATCAGCCAAGACGGGAGTAACTGACAGACTTTCGCTCGGGCTGGTATCAAAAGTTACTATATTTTCTACCCAACTATCGTCATCGACGTAACCCACTCGAAGACTATCGTCCATTTCAACATCTGTGTTGACATTGGGAACGAAACTCAGCTTAGCACTTGAAATTGTCGTGAGCGCACCCGGTCGATCGATTTCGAACCGTAGAAGCCCTGGCTTATTAGAGACGGTCTGTATCGTCGTTTTGGTTCCAAAATTCTTGTTAGAATTTCCACTAAAATCAGTATCTGCGTCGGGCAATATCGCTTGCATTATCTGGTCGCTCACCTCCAGCCTTGCCGTTCGGGTCTGTGAGCTGCCCGCCGCGTCGGTGACTTCAAATACAATATCATAGCTACCCGCATTATATGCGTTTCCTACGAACTCACCAGAGCTGCTGAGCGAAAAACCTTGTGAAGGAAGTCCACTTACAACTTTCCATTCATAAGGAAGTATTCCTCCAACGGCCTCTAAAGCATGGCGATAGTTCGTGTAAGCGAACGCCTTCGGAAGAACAATCTCAGGCAGCGTCAAGGGATCTGGGGTATTGTCAAAATCGATCTCGCGAAAGATGCCCTGGCTCCCGTTAAAAAAGGTGCCGCTCCCAGTCTGCTCCAGCTTTACTGCCCGGACTTGATAAATCATGGAGCCGCCCGTGGAGACGATCCCCGAATCCGTATACTCAGTCAGCTCAATAGGTGTATTGGTCAGACGAATGAACGGCTCATCCATTGAGGTAGAGCGATATACGTGGTAACCGATCACCTCAGGATCCGGCGATGCTTTCCAAGCGATGTCTACATCCTCACCATCAGCTACGACGCCCAAATTAGAAACAGGCGGGAACATATACAACCTGAGCATAGGATCGCCAATGTGGTTCATGAATAAGGCACCGGTATGGTTTCCATTGACCCAATAGTCTGAACCCACTCGATACAAACCGTCGTCTCCTTGCCAACCTCTATTGTTGATGCTGGTTTTCATCATATCCCCAGTGACATCCCCCAGTCCCATGCGGTGATAGAAGTAGCGCAAACCCCAGATCGACCAAGTGACACTCAAGGTCCACCCATCTGATCCGATCGCAGAAGCCATAGCATTTCTATCCGCCCAAAAACCCCAAAAACTTTGCATTCCTGTCATAAAGACAGATCGCCCAGCGTCCCCCAAATTAGGACCACCTCCACCTTTAAAATAGAAAAGTGACGGTCCAAACTCCGACGACAACAAAGCATCCAAATTTGCCTCATTTCCCCTACCTCGAGCCTCTCCGGCCCCGCCTTTATAATAATCGATATTTTCTAAGCCTACCAAGGCCGACAGACTATTCCAACCCGTCTCCCTGACGTTATCAAATCCGCCTCGAATGATGGAGCGCCGTCCAGGTTTTAAGCTTGGGGCTGCATGTTTATAGCGGTGCAGTTTATTGAGATAAGTCTCCATTTTGGATATATTATCGTTTCTAAACTGACCAAAATCAAAGCGCCCGAAACCCAGTTCCACAAACTCGAGGTCGTCGTCAGGGACACGCACCAGATCGTATTTGCCGTCGTTTGGAAGATTTCTGTAGCGCTCTTCTGTCCGTGAATTTTGGCTGGTATCTGTCCAATCGTCGTCAACATCAGCAAAATATGCATCTGTTCCGAATGCGGCGACATCCCCGTGTCCATCTGGACCAAAATAACGATTTCCAGTCCGCACAATCGGCACCTCTCCTACCAACGCGACATGCTTCACCTCACCCGGGTAACTACCATAGATCGAAATGATTTCGTCGCGCAACGCGACGTGATGAAAGCCTTCCCCAGAGGTATCCTCTCTTGTTGGTGCTACGACGGTATGAACTGTCCAACCATCACCCACTAGATCCTTTTTATACTGCTCAAACGCATCAGGTAGCTCATCCAAAATATTTTGTGCAACCACTACGATGACTCGACCTCGCCAGTCAGTCATATCGACTTCGATGCCGCTGCGGATGTAGCCGTAGAGAAAGGCTGTCAAGGAAGCTCTGTCCGCATCTACCTCGCCCCCAAAAAGACGATACTCATATTCCACTCCCGCCACCACATCGGTGTCTGTCCAGGTCCCATCCCCAATAGGTATCGTCCCCACCTGCGCGCTCCATTCAAGATCATGCGGCCCCTTGCGAAAGACTTGATAGCTGCGCTCCTTCTTATGGACCTCCAGAGTAATAGCAGGCGGATCCGCCTGCACAGTGGCCTCGACAGGCACAGTAGCCTCCAAGCCTAAGCCTTCGACGGGTAGTGGAGAATTAAATTCAGCCTGAGCGTTCAGAACGCACAACAGGCTAGCTAGTATTAAGGGGAGGTAAGAACGCATCAATGGAGGGTAGAGAACTCTTTACCATGGTCCTCATACACGCGTGATCAATATTACTATGATTTACCCCCGCGTTGAGTTGGGTCTAGGTCGTGCAGCCGATCGCTCGACTGCACTCCTACAGACCCGTGCGAGCGCGATTAACGCACACGGTTCCT